>JAZQTY010000237.1:0-4353 GCA_045631025.1 Eubacteriales bacterium | reverse complement strand
ATGACGAGCATACTGTGGAGCTTGCGAAGATAGCAGGCGTTCTTCACGATATAGGAAATCTGGTTAACCGCGCCGAGCATTCTCAGAGCGGAGCAGTTATGGCGTTCAGGATTCTTGATAGAATGGGTATGCCCGCCTCGGATATAGCAACTGTAGTTACGGCTATAGGAAATCACGACGAGGGAACGGGAGTTCCCGTAAACCCGATAGCGGCTGCGCTGATACTTGCGGATAAATCCGACGTTCGCCGCACTCGCGTGCGTAACGCTGATTTTTCTACCTTCGATATACACGATAGGGTGAACTACTCGGTCGTTTCATCAAAGCTGTCTATAAACCGCGAGGAAAAAACCATACTTCTCGATATTGATATTGATACGAGATACAGCTCGGTTATGGAATATTTTGAAATATTCCTCGTTAGAATGGTGCTATGCCGTAAGGCGGCAGAGAAGCTTGGACTTGAATTCCACTTGTCAATAAATTCACAGCGACTTTTATAAAATACCGTGGGGAAGGGCTTGCCTTTCCCCATGAGTGTTGAAATGAGGAGCGTTACAAAAAACAATGCGGATTTCGACTTAATATTGGTAAAAAAGACGATAAAAAAGTTAAGAAAAGCATTGACAATTTCACTTTAATGTGTTATCATATTAAAGTATTAAAGTGAGAGGAGAATTTATTATGAATCTCAATGAAAATGAAGGATATAAGCTACTCGTAAAGGCGCTCGTTTCGGTAGAAAGTGAGAGCGAATGCGAGGCATTGCTTGAGGATTTGATAACCCGCAAGGAGCTTTTGGATATAGCGCAGAGAATGCTCGTTGCAAAGATGCTGTCCGAGCAGGCTGTATATAACAAGATAGTAGAGGAGACCGGCGCAAGCACGGCTACAATCAGCCGCGTAAACCGCGCGTATCTTTACGGCGCAGGCGGTTATAGCGCAATACTCTCAAAGATCAAGGAGGAAAACTGAAATGAATTTTTCATCCGAGGTTTTGAGAGGTGACGAACGCGCGATATACGCGCTTCGAGAGCTTTACAGTAAATTCGGCTATTCGAGATATAAGGTCGGAAGATTTGAGGAATACGATTTGTACGCGAGAAATAAGAGCTTTCTCGTTAGTGAAAATATCCTTACTTTTACCGATACCAACGGAAAGCTCATGGCACTCAAGCCCGACGTCACGCTTTCCATTATCAAGAACATTTCCGACGGGAAGAACGAAACGCATAAGCTTTACTATAATGAGAACGTTTACAGAACGTCAGCGGAAAGTCACGGCTTTAAGGAAATTATGCAGACGGGACTTGAGTGCGTCGGAAATATTGATGCTTATGCCCAGAGCGAGGTCGTAATGCTTGCGCTTAAGAGTCTTGAGAGCATCAGCGAGGAATACGTGCTTGATATTTCCCACATGAGACTCGTTGAGGGACTTCTCGATGCGGCAGGTCTTGAGGATGCGGCGCGCGACGAGGCGATGGATTATATCAAGAGCAAAAACGTGAGTGCCCTCAAAAATCTTTACGCGCTTTCTTCAGTCAGCGAGGATGTGAGCGAGATTACATCTGCACTTACGGAGATGTATTCATCTCTTGACGATGCGCTCTCTGTTATCGAAAAAAACATCAAAAATGAGAAAATGGCTTACGCGTACGGTGAGCTTGTCAGCATAAACGAAGCTATGAAGGCGTACGGCGTATCGGGGAAGCTTTATTTTGATTTTTCCGTTGTTAACGACAGAAATTATTACGATGGCGTTATCTTCAAGGGCTTTATAAACGGAATTCCCACAGGAGTTCTTTCGGGTGGAAGATACGATAAGCTTCTCTCCCGTATGGGCAAGAAGTGCGGAGCTATCGGCTTTGCGGTCTATCTTGACGCGCTTGAGCGCTTCGGTAACGAGGATAACAGATACGACACCGATATTCTTCTCGTTTACGGCGACGTGTCTACCGACAAGGTAATTGCGGCAGTCAAGGAGCTTGTAGAGAGCGGTAAGACCGTCAAGGTTGCAGCAGCTCCCGACGCAAGCGTTAGATACAGACAGCTCTTAAGGATAAGTGAGAGAGGGGTGGAAAGCCTTGAAACAAATGATTAATATTGCGCTTCCCAAGGGCAGACTTGGAGAAAAGGCGTACGGAATGCTTGAGGCGGCAGGCTTTGAGTGCCCTTCAATAAAGGAGCAGAACAGAAAGCTTATTTTTGAAAATCCCGAAAAGGGAGTTCGCTACTTCTGGGTAAAGCCTTCGGACGTCGTTATATACGTTGAGCGAGGCGCAGCAGACATCGGTATTGCGGGACGGGATATCATTCTTGAATATTCTCCCGACGTTTACGAGCTTGCCGATCTCGGGATAGGCAAATGCCGCATGGCGGTTGCCGCTAAAAAGGATTTTTGCGACAGACGTGACAGAACGCTTCGCGTTGCGACCAAATTCCCGAACATCGCTCGCAGCTTTTATAACGAGCAGAGCAGGGATATCGACATAATCAAGCTTAACGGCTCTATCGAGCTTGCTCCCATACTCGGCTTGTCCGACGTTATCGTTGATATAGTTGAAACGGGAAAGACGCTTTATGAAAACGACCTTGAGCCAAAGCAGGATATAGTTGACATAAGCGCAAGACTTATTGCCAATAAGGCAAGCTACAAATTCAAAAACAGTGAAATTCGCGAGATATGCGAAGGGGTAAGAAGAAATCTTGGCATTTGATTTCGGGAGGACAAAATGATTCGCACGTATAAATACGGAGAAATAACAAAGGACGAAATATTTTCCCGCACAGAGCCTACGGTAAACGTTGAGGCTGTGGTTGCGGACATAATCGAGAATGTAAAGAAGGATAAGGATAGTGCACTTATTGCTTATTCCGAAAAGTTTGACGGAGTCAAGCTCGATGCGCTTGAGGTAAGCCGCGAGGAGATCGACGAGGCGTTCAATTCAGTTGACGAGAAGTTTATCGGAATACTCAAGAGCGCCTATGGAAACATTTACGCATTCCACTCCCGTCAGGTAAGAAACAGCTTTCTTATCAACGACAAGGACGGAGTGGTGATAGGCCAAAAGGTTATTCCAATCGAAAAGGTCGGACTTTACGTGCCGGGCGGCACTGCGGCGTATCCGTCGTCCGTTCTTATGAACTGTGTTCCCGCAAAGATCGCAGGCTGTAAAGAGATAATTATGGTAACACCTCCCTCAAAGAACGGAAAGGTAAATCCCCACATACTCGCGGCGGCAGCCGTTGCGGGGGTTGACCGCGTGTTTAAAGTGGGCGGAGCGCAGGCTATCGCCGCGCTTGCTTACGGAACGGAGTCCGTGCCGAGAGTCGACAAGATAGTAGGCCCCGGAAACGCGTTCGTTGCGGAAGCAAAGAAGCAGGTGTTCGGCAGAGTTTCCATAGATATGATAGCAGGACCGAGCGAAATTCTCGTTATTGCGGACGGCACTTGTAACGCAAAGTACGTAGCGGCGGATCTTCTGTCGCAGGCAGAGCACGACCGCATGGCAAGCGCAGTGCTCGTAACGGATTCCGAAAGACTTGCCGCGGACGTTGCCAAGGAGCTTGAGAGACAGATCCCCATGCTCGAGCGCGCGGATATTGCCAGAACGTCTATTGATACCAACGGAAAGATTATAATTACGAAGAGCATTGACGAGGCGGTCGAGGTTGCAAACAGCATCGCTCCCGAGCATCTTGAGATATGCGTGGACGAGCCGTTTATGTATCTTGATAAGATTAAGCACGCAGGTTCTATCTTTATGGGTAAATACTGCCCCGAGGCACTTGGTGATTACATGGCAGGACCTAACCATACCTTGCCTACAAGCGGAACGGCAAGATTTTAAAGCCCCTTGTCGGTTGACGATTTCGTAAAGAAAACGCAGTTCAGCTACTTTACCAAGGACGCGCTCCGTAAGGTTGCTCGCGACGTTGAATACTTCGCAAGCAAGGAAGGACTCGGCGCGCACGCAAAGAGTGCAGTTATAAGATTTGACGAGGAATAATATGAGCCGTTATCTAAACAAAAAATTTGTAAAGCTTGAAGCGTATACTCCCGGTGAGCAACCGAGAGATATGCAGTACGTCAAGCTCAATACCAACGAGTCGCCCTTTTCGCCCTCCGAGGGCGTTCTTCGTGCAGTTGACTCGGAGCAGGTATCAATGCTTAATTTGTACCCCGATCCCACCTGTGCCGCACTTAAGGACGCGATAGCAGGGCTTTACGGGGTAGAAAGAAAAAATGTGTTCGTGTCCAACGGCTCGGACGATATACTTAATTTTGCTTTTATGGTATGGGGTAAAAAGGGTGCAATATTCCCTGACCTTACCTACGGTTTTTACAAGGTG
>JAZQTY010000236.1:0-2517 GCA_045631025.1 Eubacteriales bacterium | reverse complement strand
TGGCCTCCGACTTAGTTAAGATCACGCTTCGCGTGAGTTAAGATCGGGCTTTGCCCGAGTTAAGGTTGCCTTCGGCAAGTTAAGATTCGCCTACGGCGAAGATCATTAGGAATAAATTTTATTATAAAAGCGAAAAAGTTTTGATCAAACTTTTTCAAAAGTTTGCGGTTTCTTAAGGCAGAGCCTTAAGTCGACCTCCGCAGAGGTCGAAACTCCCCCAGCGCTTCGAAATGGCGGCGCCCCTGCCGACATTTCGGAAGGAGTCAAACCTTCCCTCGCGGAAGGTTTGCGCTCCTTCAACATTTGATAGGAAAGCAATAAAATGAAGATAAAAAAGATTCACGCAAAAGAATTTATTTTCTATGGAATTATAGTGTGTATAGCGAATTTGCTCGCGTCCTTGGCTACATCGTTTATTTTGAAAATCATTGTCACACCCATAAAGAATGTAGCTTTTGCGTATGCACTTACGGTTTTCATTTTGTTAGTCGGGTGCTTCGGGATCCCATTGGCAATTTTGTTTGGATATTGGAAAAATCGGATTCCCGCGCATTATCAGCCGAGCGATGATAAACGACTTTGGCTCAAAAACGCTCTCCGTCTGATTTTGCCCGGTGAGATCGTTCGTTTCCTTTTGGGTACGTCTTGCTTGGGATTTATTGGTAGCTTTGGACTGCTGAGCTTGATTCCGACCTTTGTGTTTGAGCAGACCTATATGATCCTGTCAGGCAGATATAAGGCAATCAGGCAAAAGGCAGAATTCATTTTCGCCGATTATCTTGCTTACGTCGGGATTTATCTGATATATCTGGCACTTTTCCTTTTGGCGGTTTTAGCAATTTACCGTTATCTATGGAACGTCGGAAAACGCGAAAAGGACGAATTGATCGTTCACGAGTCGAAGCCTCGCTTCTATTAAGAATCTTTTGAAAGGATACGGTTATGTATATTTATCTGATTTTGATCCTGCTGACTCTGTCGCTTTTTTACGTTCTGCGGAAGATATTTAGATATACCGTTAAGCTGGTCACCCTGAAATCCTTGCTCAAGGATTATAATTCGGATAAAATAAAAATCACTTTTCTGCGTAAATTGCGTCATATAGCGTTTGGTCCGAGAGGAGAGACCGATTTTATTATCGAAACACCGAAGAAAAAATATTCGGTCAGCGTGATCTCGTTCCTTTTGGAAAACGGACGTTGGAATATTGAAAAAACAAGACACAGCTACTATGTTGAGGCGCGCCGAAGAAACGATATTTTCTACCGTGTGGAGAAAAATTCGGGAACCGAGCCCGAATTTGCAAGAGATTATCGCAGAGAATCAAGATTTCAGCGGTCGGAGCTTCATTTGTTAACAGAAAAAAGCGAATCCGAAAAGCGCATCCTTCTGATATATCCGTGCCCCTTATCACTCACCTATACGGATTCCAACATCCATCATTTAACCCCTGGTGATCGGATCGAGGACTATGAGGTTATGTATGCGGATGAACTGCTTGATTTATTAGAAAAATTGGAAACAGCAAAATAATAATCGAAACAGACCCCCAAATATCCAATAATAAGTAAACTTGAATTTTACAAGGAATGTGCCCTATGAAAAAAGAAATTATTTATAAAATCTTATTTGCCGTATCTGCTTTGTTGGTTTTATGCTTTGCTATCGGCTTGGGAGTGGATATATACAAGTATAATAACAATATGTATATGAGCTCTGCACCACTATATGCATACGCAATTTCAAGGGCGGTAGCGTTTATCGTACCGAGTATTATAGTATTCATTCTTGCGTTAATTCTCAAAAAGAAATTTAGAAATAAAGAGTAGTATAAACGAACCGCCAATAATTCTACGACTTTCAAAAGGGAGTAAAACATATGAAAAAGATACTGCTTATCATTTTAGCCGTTTTGATTTGTATTTCGTTATTAGTTGTGGCACTTTATTTCGCTTGGCGAGTAACTTATCAAATATGGGGCGGAACGGGAGAGCTCGAAGCTGTTATTGTATCCGTCGATGGTAATGAAATTACGGCTAAAGTTACATATGATGATGCTTCATTTCTCTCGCCTAAGCTTCCTGACCAAATTGTTTTTGATGCCGATCGTTGCGAGGGAACGGGTTTGAAGGCAGGCGATAAAATAAGCGGCATTTATCTAAAAGGAACAATCGACGGAAATAATGTCTGCGTGGTTAGCGTGGGTGTAATAACGGATTAACCAATTCCAATCATTTCGCCGAAGGCGAACTATCATTCTGCGAAGCAGATTATCATTCACGCGAAGCGTGATTATCATTCGGCGCAGCCGACTATCATTCGCGCCCCGCGCGATAATCCCAAGGAGGGACCCCACGTGTTATTCATATCCGTCGCCGTCGCCATCGTCGGCGTAGTCCTCTTGCAGTATTTCGTCTACAAGAAAAAGGGCTTTTCCAATATCGAATACAGCGCGACGCTCTCCTCGGGCGAGGTCTTTGAGGGCGATGACGTCTATCTCTACGAGGAGATCCGCAA
>JAZQTY010000235.1:0-5509 GCA_045631025.1 Eubacteriales bacterium | reverse complement strand
GGGGTTCGAATCCCTTAAGGCACGCCAACAAGAAAAGCCACCCAATCGGGTGGCTTTTCTTGTTGCCGTGCATTCTGACAAGGGATTCGAACGCAGTGAGCAAAACAACCCGGTGAGTTGTTTTGTGAACGGTGACCGAAGAATTTTTCAAAGCATAACCTAAAAGTGCTTTGAAATGCTTTGAAAAATTCAAGAACGAATCCCTTAAGGCGCATAGCAATTTTTGCGCCCAATAGCGACGGGCTTTCTTATTGGCGTGCATTCTGACAAGGGATTCGAACGCAGTGAGCAAAACAACCCGCTTTTCTATCAATTTCGCCAATTCCGCCAATTCCGTCCTTATAACGCGCAGAATATTTTACTTGAAAAAAGAGCAAAATCGTGTTATAATGGTAATAGGGAAAATTTGTTTTAAGGGAGGTGTACCGAATGGACAGCGGATTTATACGTAAGCCGTCGGGGCTTGAGGCGTTTTTTACAGATCTCGATGCCGGTGGCTCAAATATGACGATCCATTTTTATATGGAGCTTACGCAAAAGCCCGACGTTTTCCGTTTGCGCGAGGCTATGAGGGCGCTTTTGAGTACACACACGGGCGCTAATATGCGATTTTACAAAAACGCTTGGTATACTGCTTCTCACGACTGCGAGTGCCCCGTAATAGACGTTGAAGGGCGCGATCTCGGCGCGTACACTCCCGCACGACTTGACTATAAAGAAAAAACGGTTGACCTCAAGGTGCTTCACGCAACCTCGTCCGACGCATGGTATCTTTGCTTTGATTTTTTTCACGGAGTTTTGGACGGGAGAAGTGCCGTTCAGTTCGTATACGATTTTTTTGACGTTCTCAACGGTCGCAGTTATCTTGAACCCGAATTTAAGCTGAACGCTTACGAGCTCTTGAAAAGCAAGCAAAAAACGGATAGCCGTAAGGTGCATAACGCATTTACGGTATTTTCCAAATGCGCGCCGTCACAATGGCGGGGAAAGAAAAGAGGAAAGGACAAAACAATTCTCGTTTCCCACCAGAAAACGGTACGCGGTATTTCGGCGCATTACGCAAGAACCATAAGCGGGCTGTTTCGCAAGAAGAGCGCGAAAATGATAATTCCCGTGGACGTCAGACGCTATATGGGCGAGGAAAACAAAAATCTTTACGGAAATCTGTTCGTGCCGCTTCTGCTCGATACTGCAAAATACCCCACTTGGGCGGAAACACAGGACGAGATATGGCATTTCGTAAAGCACAGAGCGCAGATCAGAGCCTTGGCAAAGCAGTTTGACATATACAGACGGATACCGACGAAGGCCCGCCGATTTATAATTCGCAAAGCGATTCCTTGGGTTATGTCTCGAAGAAAATTCGTCTACTGTGCGCTCGTGTCGTCCATCGGAGCTATTGACAGCAGTAAGCTCTCTTGCGATGAGTTTGCGGTCAAGGACTGCTCCGTATCCTTTATTTCCTTTCCGTTTGCGGCTTTCTCGCTCGTGTCTCTTCAATACGACGGACATACTAATACGTCGATCTCGTGGCATAGCGGTCGCGTTCCTCAAAAGACCGTCAACGAGCTTGTCAAAGCAATAAACGAGTGTATGCAAAACGCAGAATCACGGTAATCATTAAATACAATAACGGAAAAAGAGCCAACGCACGAGTTTTGGGCGTTGACTCTTTTTTTAAAAATTTCCTTCAAAGCTTCAGATTTTTCGTAGCAGGGTTATCAATAACCTTGCCGTCCTCGGCAAAGCGCGAGCCGTGACAGGGGCAATCCCAAGTATGCTCGGCGGAGTTCCATTTTAGCGCGCAACCGAGATGCGTGCAGCGTGGGGCGGTAGGTCTTACGAGGTTTAATGCGGACTCTCCGATATTTCTAAAAAGCTGCTTTGTGAATATATTTCTTTGCGGGGTGAAAAGTTGCGCGTAGGGATTTTTTTGATCCGTAATCGCGTCGGCAAGCAGCTCGGCGGAAACTGCCGAGGTCGTCATTCCCCATTTGTTAAAGCCTGTGGCAACGTAAAGGTCGGGCGTGAGTGAGCAATATCTGCCGATATACGGGATCTCGTCAAGCGTCATACAGTCCTGCGTTGCCCAGTGGTTTACCTCGGTAGCGCCACCGTATACTTTTTCTGCCGTTTTGCGCAAATACTCCCATCCGCCGCCATCCTTACCCGTTCTGTGTCCGCCTCCGCCGAGGAGTAAAACGTCACCATAGCCTCGGAATGAGAGTCCCGTGCTGCTGTCGTCAACGTACGCTCCGTCGGGAATATATGCGCCGCGAAGCGCGATAACGTAGGAGCGATGTTGGTGCATTTTTAGAAAATAACCGCCGAAGCGGTCCATAAAGGGGAAGTGCGTTGCGACTACCGTTTTCTTTGCGCGTACGTTGCCACGCGGTGTTACGGCAACGCCGCCCGATACGTTTTCTACGAACGTATCCTCGTAGATATTGAGGTCCCTCGCAACTGCCGCTGCAAATTTAAGAGGGTTAAACTGCGCCTGACTCGGGAAGCGGACGGCGCCAACCGTTTCGAGCGGCAGAGGAAGCCCGCAGCGAAGCTCTGCGGGGTAGCCGATACGCTTTAGGACAGCCATTTCCGCGTTTAATACGTCAAGTCCGTCAAGCGTGTAAACGTAACTGTCCTTTTCCTCGTAGTCGCAATCAATATTGCGGCAAAGTTCTCTGTATCTGCCGCACGCGCGAAGATTTGCCTCAAGATAAGCCTTTGCCGCGGCAAGACCGTAGCGGCTTGCGATTCTGTGGTATATAAGCCCGTGCTGGGCGCTTATCTTCGCCGTCGTGTTGTGCGTAACGCCGCCGCAGATGCGATCCTTTTCGACCAAAATATACGGCACTCCGCGCCGTGAAAGCTCAAGAGCCAACATAATTCCCGCCATTCCGCCGCCTATGATAAGCACCTCGGTGCCGGTGTCGCCCGTGAGCGCGGGGAAGCGGGGGAGCGTGACCGTGTCCTGCCAAATTGATGACGTAGATGACATATATAAATATCCTTTCGGTGATTTTTATGACGTCATTTATTTTTTGACAGATGGGGAGAATTTATGTGAGAAATTAAAACGGAAAGCGAAACGAAAGCAGTCATCATACAGTCAAACCTTGCTTTTGACGTAGAGATTATACCAATCAAGCCGCAAAAATGCACGCTGTCGCATGATGAGATACAAGGGCGGCTTGCCGCCCTTGATGATATCCACGACTGCGTCGTGATGATATACCAAGCTTGCGGCTTGGATAAAAAAATACCGAGAACAAAGTTCTCGGTATTTTCTGGGGTGAGATATGGGATTCGAACCCACGGCCTTCAGGGCCACAACCTGACGCGCTAACCAACTGCGCCAATCCCACCGTATTAAATTTGTGTCGACTCAATCGACGGCATATATTATAACATAATACTTTCCAAATGTCAATAGTTAATTTTAATTTTTTTGATTTGTATTTTTTAGAGCGCATCAAAGCAGGCTTTACGATTGAAAAATAACGAAAAATATCTTTTTTCGTATAATTATTGTAAATATTATTATATTATTAAGAAATTATTTAAATTTATGTGTTATAATAATAGATAATATTTTGATTTTGGAGATGTGGCTATGAGCAAAAGGCACGTAAATATTCCCGTCTTTATCCCTCACGAGGGCTGTCCGAATGCTTGCGTGTTCTGTAACCAGCGCTCAATATCGGGAACGAAGCGCTTTTCTCCCGAATCGGTGGACAGAATTATAAGCGAGGCGCTCTCTACCGTCGGTGAGGACGCGGAATGTGAGATAGCCTTTTTCGGAGGCTCGTTTACGGGTATCGACCGCTCGCTTATGCTGTATCTTTTGGGTGTCGCGCAAAAATACGTAGACGAGGGCAGAGTTGAGAGTATAAGGCTTTCAACCCGTCCCGATTATATAAACGACGAAATTATTTCCGACCTCTCCCGATTTTCGGTGCGGACGGTCGAGCTTGGGCTTCAAAGCTTTTCGGACGAGGTGCTTACGGCGTCCGGCAGAGGGCACGACGCGGAGTGCGCGAGAGTCGCGTGCCGAAAGCTGAAATCGGCGGGCTTTACCCTTATCGGGCAGATGATGATAGGGCTTCCCGGCTCGGATACCGAGAGCGAGATACTAACGGCGAGGGAGATAATCGCCGTCGGCGCTGACGGTGCGAGAGTGTATCCGACGGTCGTCTTTTACGACACCGAGCTTGCAAGCATGACCGAGCGCGGTGAGTACGTACCGCTTTCCAACGAGGATGCGGTGATGAGGACGAAGGCTGTGATTGACGTTTTCGATCGGGCAGGCGTGCCGTGCATACGCGTAGGACTTCAAGCATCCGAAAACCTTTCCGACGAGTCCTGCGTTATGGCAGGGGCAAACCACAGCGCGATAGGCGAGCTTGCTATGGGTGAGCTTTACTACGAGCGGATATGTGACGAGGTTGAAAAAGTCGGATTCAGAGGCGGAGAGCTTACGGTTGGCGTGGCTCGCGGAAGCGTATCGAAGGCGGTCGGGCAGAAAAAGAAAAACAAAGAGCGACTCGTCCAAAAATACGGCTTTGGAAAAATAAAAATTATCGAGTGCCCCGAGCTTACGGGCTACGACGTAAAATTACGGCATAAAGAAAATGCAAACGCGGAGGAAGAAAAGACGTGTATTTAAAATCACTTGAGCTTCAGGGCTTCAAATCCTTTCCCGACAAGACCAAGCTTACCTTTGAGGGGGGAGCGACGGTCATAGTCGGACCTAACGGAAGCGGAAAATCGAATATATCGGACGCTATGCGCTGGGTTCTCGGAGAGGTGTCCTCAAAGAGCATTCGCGGAACGAAGATGGAGGATATCATTTTCGGAGGCGCGGATAGCCGCCGACCCATGGGATACGCCGAGGTCTCCGTTACCTTTGACAACACGGGAATGATAGGCAGGCTTGACTGCCCCTACGACGAGGTCACCGTAACAAGACGCTATTACCGTTCGGGAGAGAGCGAATATTTTATAAATCGTCGCGCGTGCCGTCTAAAGGATATTTACGAGCTGTTTATGAATACGGGTGTCGGACGTGACGGATATTCCATTATCGGTCAGGGTAAGATAGCCGAGATAATTTCGCGCAAGAGCGACGAGCGCAGAAGCATCTTCGAGGACGCGTCGGGTATTGCGAAGTATCGCCATAAAAAGAGCGAAACGGAGCGCAAGCTTGCGTCCACAGAGGACAACATGACGCGTATCAACGACGTCTTTACCGAGGTGGCGGCGCAGGTAGGCCCTCTTGAGAAGGAAGCCGAGAAGGCGAAGAAGGCTATCGAGCTTCTTGAAACCAAGAAGCAAGTCGGAGGCCAAGGCGGTCTTAGGAAGACAACACTTAGCTACAACTCCTTGGCTCACAGAACGACATGGCTACGATCCGACTTCGTCTTTACCGAGGTGGCGGCGCAGGTAGGCCCTCTTGAGAAGGAAGCCGAGAAGGCGAAGAAGGCTATCGAGCTTCTTGAAACCAAGAAGC
>JAZQTY010000234.1:0-2693 GCA_045631025.1 Eubacteriales bacterium | reverse complement strand
GCCTTCTACGATTGCACCAAGCTCACGAGCATAAAGTACCGAGGATCCGAGTCGCAGTGGAATAATATAAGCAAAGAAATTTTGTGGCATCATTCTTCTACATCTTATATTACTGTTTATTGTACAGATGGAAATGTAAGGCAAACTAAAGAGTGAGTATAGAAAAATCAATACCCTTTTTAGGGCGCGGTTACCCGCGCCCTAATTTGCGTTTCGAAGTACCTCGTCTCCTTTTTTGATGCAAATCCCTTATTCTAACATAGTATATGGATGGGGTGGCAGTTGGAATTATTGTGAATTTCATAGTAACGGAACGAATTACTGCACAGTAGTCTGGGGTTATACAGGCGAATAATTCAATAAAACAACCTCAAAGGAGCGCTTCGGCGCTCCTTTTCTTATGCCCATTTTCAGTTTAATATCTTAATATTTACAATATTTCCTATAGTAGTATAATTATTTTAGAGAGGGAAAGTAGGTGAGTTTATTGGGATATGGTCGAAGCATAATTTATACGAATCATGCTGAAATCACGGACGAAAACGTGGTTGAAGTTCTGAAAGAGGCGTATAAGGAGCATTTGAATAATCGCGCTGACATTGTGAAGCTGTGGGAATATTATCGCGGTAAAACGAGCATTCTCCAAAAGACAAAGGAAGTGCGCGAGAATATCAATCATAAGATTTGCGAAAACAGGGCTTACGCGATAGCTAATTTCTATAACGGCTATACATTTGGCGAACCCGTTAAATACATAAGGCGCGAAAACTCTAAAAAGTCAAGCAATACGGACGATGAGCTGGCAGAGGACATAAATGCTCTCAACGGCTATATGTCAGATGCCAATAAACCGTCCTGCGATAAAGAGCTTGCGGAACGCTTGCACGCTTGTGGAACGAGCTACCGCCTGACACTTCCCAACACCGATTGGTCGGAAGATGGTGACGAGCCACCGTTCAACGTGTATGCGCTTGATCCTGAGAATACCTTCGTTGTTTACCATTCGGGATTTAGCAAAAAGCCCCTTATGGGTGTAAGCTACGTTTCCCGCGATGATAACACGATTCTATACAGCGTTTATACCAAAAGCAAATATTACGAGATTAATAGCGACGATAAAATAGAGAAGGTGCAGCCGCACGTTCTTGGCACGATCCCTATTATCGAATACCCGGCAGAAACGGCTCGACTCGGCGTATTTGAAATCGTGATACCGTTGCTTGATGCGATAAACGAGCTTCAGAGCAACCGTCTTGACGACGTGGTACAGTTCGTAAACAGTTTCCTTGCCTTACTCGGTGGCGAGATGAACGAGGAAACTTACGCAAGGCTTGAGGAATATAAAATGCTTTGCTTGCCCGAGGGTGTTGATGCGAAATATCTTTCATCTCCTATGGGGCAATCAGATATACAAACCTTGAAAGACGATTTGTGGCAAAGTGCCCTTGAAATCTGTGGAATACCTAACCGCAACGGTGGTAGCTCTACGAGTGATACGGGCAGTGCAGTTATCATGCGAGACGGTTGGCAGGATGCCGAGGCGAGGGCAAAGGGAACGGAGCTTTCATTCAAAAAATCGGAAAAGCTGTTTTTGAAGCTCGTGTTGAGGATCTTGCGTGATACCGTCGGTACAAAGCTGAAATTGACCGATATTGAGCCACATTTCACAAGACGAAATTATGAAAATATAGCAAGCAAATCGCAGGTGCTGATTGCTATGCTTAACAGTGAAAAGATACACCCTGAGCTTGCGTTTGCTCACTGTGGAATGTTTGCAGATCCTGAGAGCGCGTACTTGCAGAGCGAGGCGTGGCTCAAAGAAAAGCAAAAGGAAGCCGAAAAAGAAATGCAGGCATACGTCAATTCGTTAGGTGAAGATGATGAAAAATCCGTACCAGACAGCAGACAAAGTGATAGCGTACCTGCTTAAGCGGTATATAAAGCTATTTAATAAGGCGCGGGGGCTTGCGTTCGATGAGATGAACGTAATCTCCGTATCGCACGAAATTTACGATACAGCACTTGCGGAAACGAAAGTGGAAATGGAACGTTTGTCAAAAACGGTCTACAAAAAATACGCCGAGGATGAAAATTTCGATAGTGCAAGTTTCGTGCTTGCTCTGATGCTTGCATACGATCCTGTTACAAAATACGTTTACAGTAACGAAGTTGATAGAAAGCGAGCACGCTTTGTCGAGGGCGTTTTGTCAAGTGATACGCCTCTTGAGGAAGTCAAAGCCTCACAAAAGCTGTGGGCGGCGATGAATAAGGTGTTCGCAGACGAGGTGACATTTCAAACAATGATTCAAGCATATAAGGACAGTGGAGTGGAGCGTGTCAGATGGGTTACATCCCCCGATGAACGACGGTGTGCTACCTGTGGCGCTATGCACGGCAAGGTGTATAGCATTAATAGGATACCGTCAAAGCCCCACAGAAACTGCCGTTGCTGGGTGGAGGTGGTCGATTGATTGTGCTTGAGGAAATCCGTTGTCCCGTTTGCAAGAAAAAATTGATGACCTTGAACGGGCAGGCAGAGGTTATGTGTCCACGCTGTAAGGCTCTTATATCAGTGAATACGGACACGAGAAAAATAGTAGTAATACAAAAAGAGCGTCACTAGAACGCCAATTATTCCATTGTGGGATAGTTGGCGTTTTTATTTTTACTGAGAGAACAGTCTAAACGCATAT
>JAZQTY010000233.1:0-8573 GCA_045631025.1 Eubacteriales bacterium | reverse complement strand
GACCGCTTGGCCTCCGACTTCGCATATTAAGTTGACAGCTTCAAAACTGCCCTAATATAATACCACAAACAATTTCGTTTGTCAATAGGTAATTTGAAATTTTTTAAAATATTTTTTGCGTGTGTATTTTGACAAAGCACTTGCGTAAGTCACGGATATATGGTAAAATAGAGTATATCCTATTTTTACGGAGTACTTTATGAGGTATAAAAAAAGAAAACCGCTTCTCCTCCCCGAATATATGTTTGATTGCTTTTCGGACGTAACTCCAAGCTTTTTGGAATCGATCGGTGTGAGAGCACTCGTAATAGATATTGATAACACGCTCGCGCCCTACGAGCAGGACGAGCCCGACGAAAAAACCGTCGCTTGGTTCGCTTCGCTGAAGGCTCACGGTATCAAGGCGGCGCTCATATCAAACAACGGCTCTGCGCGCGTTGAGCTTTTCAATCGCACGCTTGGGCTTTACGCATACCCTGACAGCAAAAAGCCTTCCGGCAGATCAATAATCGACGCCATGGAGAAAATGGGCAGCGAGCCGAGCAACACGGCAGGACTTGGGGATCAGCTCCTGACGGATACACTCGCCGCGCACCGTTTAGGACTTATCTCAATAATCGTTCCGCCGATAAAGGACAGAACGAACGCGTTTTTTAGATTTAAGCGCTTGCTCGAACGCCCCTATATACGAAAATACCGCAAGACGCACGGCGTGACGGTCAACAAAAATTCCCTTTCATGGAGGACGTGGAAATGAAAAAAATATTCGCAAGCCGCCCTACCTTCGGACCCGGCGGAAACAGCGACGCCTTTAAAGCGGCAGGTAAAAAATCAACGCTTGAAGCCCCCGAGTGGGTGCGCTCAATCGGACTTGACGCATACGAATTTGAGGCGGGCAGAGGTATAAATACACCCGACGCGGCGCTTATCGCCATCGGCGAGGCAGCGCGACGCAACGAAATTCTGATGTCCTTTCACGCGCCCTATTTTATCTCTCTTTCAAGCGTTGAGGAGCAAAAGCGCACGAACAGCATCGAGTACATTCGACGCTCGCTTCACGCCGCGTCTCTTTTGGGCGCGGACACGATAGTAATTCACACGGGAAGCGCCGCCACCATATCTCGCGAGGAGGCTATGAGACTCGCGGCAGACACGCTCGAGCGCAATCTTGAGGTAAACGGCGACACCGACGTGCGCATGGGACTTGAGACCATGGGCAAGATAAATCAGCTTGGTACACTTGAGGAGGTTTTGACTCTCTGTAAGATTTCCCCCAAGTACTGCCCCGTCGTGGATTTTGGGCATCTTAACGCGCGCGGTGTCGGAGGTCAGTTCCCCGACTGCGACAGTTACCGTCGCGTATTCGACACCATCGCAAACGCGCTCGGCGACGAGTACGCATACAATTTACACTGCCATTTTTCAAAGATAGAATACACGGCGAAGGGTGAGAAAAAGCATCTTACGTTTGCAGATACGCTTTACGGTCCCGAGTTTAACGGACTTGCCGAGGCGATAGTCAAGGAGGGTGTTGCACCGAGGATAATAAGCGAATCCGACGGAACGCAGTCGGACGATGCACTCACCATGAAGGCGATGTGGCTTGCCGCAGGAGGCAAGGAATGACGCGACTTCTGCGATTTCAAAAGGAGCTCTCCGTTCTCGGCGCGGACGGCGCTATAATCTCCTCGGAGCTTAATATCCGCTATCTTTGCGGCTTTGACTACACCGACGGTTATCTTCTCATTCTCCGCGAGCGCGCTTACCTTTTGACGGATTTCCGCTACGCCGAGGCGGCGCGACTTGCCGTAAGCGGCTTTGAGGTGAATGTACCGACGGACGGTATGTTCTCTGCCATAAACGCGCTGGCAAAGAAAAACGGCGCACTCACGCTTGCTATTGAGGACGCGGACGTTTCCGTATCCTCGTTTTCAAAAATGCGCGACGCCATGCCCGACGTCTCTCTTGCGACGGGCGCGTCCGACGTGCTGACGGAAATGAGGACTGTTAAGGACTCTGACGAGCTTGCTCTTATAATAAAAGCGCAGAGTATTACCGATGCGGCGTTCGATCACATTCTCGGATTTATCACGCCCGATAGGACCGAGCGCGAGGTGGCGCTCGAGCTTGAATTTTTCATGCGCCGCCACGGAGCCGAGGCATGCGCATTCGACACGATCGCCGTGTCGGGAGCGTCCTCCTCCCTGCCCCACGGAGTTCCGTCCGACAAGCCGCTCTCTCGCGGCTTTTTGACAATGGACTTTGGCGCAAAGTACGCAGGCTACTGCTCCGATATGACGCGTACCGTGGTTATCGGCAAGGCGGACGGCGAGATGAAAAGAGTCTACGACACCGTGCTCAAGGCACAGCTTGCAGCCCTTGAGGCGTTGCACGAGGGCATCGGCTGCCGTGAAGCGGACGCCGTCGCGAGAAATATAATAAGGGCCGCAGGCTACGGCGAATGCTTCGGTCATTCACTCGGTCACGGAGTAGGTCTTTATATTCACGAGGCTCCGTCGTTCTCCCCCAAGGCAAAGGAAGGCTCCGTATTACGCCGCGGCAACGTGGTAACGGTTGAGCCGGGCATTTATATAGAGGGCAAATACGGCGTTCGAATTGAGGACATGATTGCAGTTGACGAAAGCGGAGCCGTAATAAACCTCACGCACAGCCCCAAACACCTTATTGAGATTTAAACTATATAAAAATACGGCAGAGCGCGTCAACCGCTCTGCCGTATTTATTTATATAAGCAACAGCACCATCAGCACGGCCGAAAGCACCATCCACAAGGCTGCAAGCACAGCAAGCCAATACCACGCCCTCGGTCTGCTCAAGAATTTAAATCTTGGCATCAAAAGACCCAGTCCAAGCGCCGGCAAAGGCAACACGAAGCCCACCGCCAAGCAACACGTCCAGAAGAACGCCTTGGGTATATCGGGAGTTGCATCGGAAAAATTCTCATAGTGATGCGCCGCAGTGCGGTATGACGTATTCTCTCCCGCCAGCTTTACCGTCGAAGCCGAATCTCCATCCAATACCCTCATAGTAACCGTACCGCTTCTGAACGAGAAGTTTCCGTCCGCGTCAAAGCAGTTGTTTTCAAGCTCGGAATAACGAACGAACAAAAGCTCGTCACCGTAAAAGAACACCGCGCCGTACTTATATGCCAGCGTATCCGTCGAGTCGTATGCGTAAAGCTCGTAGCCGTCGGCGTCGCGAAGCTCGCGAACGTCAACCTCAAGCGTGTCCGTTGCGCTCATCATAGCCTCAACGCAGGACTTATCTATTACGTTTTTTTGATTAGCGCCGTCTACTATTCGGAATATCTCGCCCTCGCCGCCGATAAAGCGATCGAGCTCTGCTCTTCCCTTATCGGTAGCATAGATCTCAAGCTCATCCGAGCGTACTATCCATATAAATTCCGCGTCGTGCGCAGGCGCGTATATCTTATAAGTCTCGCCACTTGACGGGCTTATTCCGTTGGCATACTGATAAACGTCGTCAGCATCAAGCGCGAGGTCGGCGTATCCGTATTTCGTATACGCACTGCCGTTCCCCTCAACGACCTCGCCGTCCAAGGAAAGCGTCCAATTAACAAACTGCTTCGTATCGGCAAAAGCAAAGACCGTCAAAAGCTGTACCAAAAGTATTATGAGAATAGGCAAGACGTACGTCTTTTTTGAAATTTTCTTATCTCTTATCACGGCTTACCTCCTTACGACAGGTTGAGCTTTCGCTCAATTCGGTCAAGAGTCGTCAAATGCAGGAATACAGCCACAACCGCCGCCATAATGCACGAAATAAGCAATACGAGCGTAAAGGCTACGCATTGAAGCGCTCCCTCCGACGCCGCCAAGATATCCACGAAGCCGTCGGCAAGCAAAATCACCGACACCGACGTAAGCATATCAACGACGAACAAGGCAAAGGCATTCGCAACGCCGTAAATAACGACAGCCGCCACAAGCTTGAACTTTTTAAACACAGTAGCGCCCACGGTAATACAAAGCTGCGCCACGCCCACTGCTATCCAAATACACATAAAGCCGAACGTCAAAGCGCAAGCAGCGTACACTATAAGCCAAGCGCCGACGTCGCTCCAAGCGAGGCGAAGCACAGACGCAAGTCCTCTAAAAATAACGGGGTTAAAATATGCTCCGCTTTCAGCCGCAGGAGGAGCGATCAAAAGAATCGCGCAAGCGCCTACGCCGATAACGCCAAGCTGAAGCACGCTCCAAACGATCGCGCTCAAGGTTTTTGACGTCAAAATCTGACGGCGCGTTACGGGAAGAGAGAAAATCAAATATCCCTCGTCGGTATAGAGCTGCCTATAAAAGCGGTAAAATACCAAAATCAAGGTGAGCGGCAGAGTCATACTAACCGACACCATTCCGAAATAAAAGCCTATCATTCCGATAACTGACCATATCACTCCGCCGTTTCCAAGCAATGAGATAGACAGACGGAGCAAAAAGCCCTCGAAAATACATATTGCGAGAGTTAGGACTGCGATAAACACCCAATACCTTCCGATTGCGCGGAGGTCGTATTTCATCAGCTTCTTGAGCATCTGAACACCTCCTTGAACAATTCGTGTATTGATTTTTCTCTTTCGCGACGTATCTCATCGACATTCCCCGAAAGCAAAATTCGTCCGCCAAAGCCTATAAAATAGACCTCGTCAAGTACGGGCTCGATCTCCTGAATAAGATGCGTAGTAACGATAACCGTCGCGTCGTCGGAAAGATTTTTAAAAACGGTATTCAAGATATAATCTCTCGCAGCGGGGTCAACTCCCGCAAGCGGCTCGTCGAGTAAGTAAAGCCTTGCCCGTCTTGACATAACCATAACGAGCTGCACCTTTTCCTTGGCCCCCTTGGAGAGAGCGCGCATACGCACGTGCGTCCTTATGTTAAGGTCGGAAAGCATCCTTCTTGCAAGCGACTCGTCAAAGTCCTCGTAAAAATCCGAAAACAGCTTTATTATCTGCTCAACGCGCATACCTGACGGAAAATAATTTTTTTCCGGAAGATAGGATACGAATGAATTAGTCAGCTCGCTTCTCTTCTCTCCGCATACGCATATTTCGCCGCTGTCAGGAATTAAAATTCCGCCGAGAAGCTTCATAAGCGTGGATTTGCCGCAGCCGTTAGGTCCAAGCACACCGATTATTTTTCCCGATGGCATACTGCAACTGAAATTTCTGATTATCGGGTAACCGCTTCGGTAGCCCTTGCGCACTCCCGTGCAAGTCAATATCGGCTGACTCATACGCATATCCTCCTTTCCAACGTATATATCAAGTATATATCTATATAGTCAATTATACAACAAAGCGCCGTATTTGTAAATAGCTTTTCGCAATTTTACGAAAACGCGCGACCGCAGATCAATTATCGTCGTCGAGCTTAAGAACTGCCATAAACGCCTCGGGAGAAACCTGAACCGAGCCGAGCTGGCGCATCTTCTTCTTACCCTCCTTCTGCTTTTCAAGCAGCTTCTTCTTTCGGGTAATGTCTCCTCCGTAGCACTTTGCAAGCACGTCCTTACGCATCGCCTTAACGGTCTCGCGGGCAATAATGCGCGAGCCGATCGCCGCCTGTATCGGCACCTCAAAGAGCTGGCGCGGTATGTTATCCTTAAGCTTCTCCGCTATACGGCGCGCTCTGCCGTACGCCTTCTCCTCGTGAACGATAAACGACAGCGCGTCCACCTGCTCTCCGTTTAGAAGGAAGTCGAGCTTCACGAGCTTGCTTGCGACGTACTCGCCAAGCTCGTAGTCAAGCGAGGCGTATCCGCGAGAGCGGCTCTTGAGCGCATCGAAAAAGTCGTAAATTATCTCGTTGAGCGGCAGGTCGTAATGTAGTTCGACACGCGCGGTGTCAATATATTTCATGTCGATAAACGTTCCGCGTCTGTCCTGGCACAAATCCATAAGACCTCCGACGAACTCCGTAGGCGTTATGATATTCGCGCGCACGATAGGCTCGTAAGCCACGTCTATTTCATCGGCGGGCGGGAAGTTTGAGGGGTTGTCTATACGAAGCAGCTCTCCGTCTCTCTTCTTTACCTCATAAATAACCGACGGCGCGGTGGTTATGAGATCGAGATTAAACTCGCGCTCAAGACGCTCCTCGATAATTTCCATATGCAAAAGCCCAAGGAAGCCGCAACGAAAGCCAAAGCCGAGGGCTATCGACGTTTCGGGCTCGAAAACGAGCGCCGCGTCGTTAAGGCGGAGCTTTTCAAGCGCATCGCGAAGGTCGCCGTATTTTGCTCCGTCAGCAGGATATATACCCGCGTAAACCATAGGATGAACGGGCTTAAATCCGGGACAGGGCTCGTCCGTCGGACAATCGTCAAGCGTTATGGTGTCGCCCACCTGCGTATCGCCAATGCTCTTTATCGACGCCGTTATATATCCGACGTCACCGGCAGATATCAAATCCGCTTTTTGCAAGCCAAAGGGAGTCATATATCCAACGTCAACTACGTCGAACACCGTTCCCGTGCTCATAAGTCTTATTCTGTCTCCGCTCTTGAGCGAGCCGTCAAATACGCGCACGTTGACGACGACTCCGAGATAGCTGTCGTAGTAGGAGTCGAAAATAAGCGCCTTCAAGGGCGCGTCCGCGTCTCCGGAGGGCGCGGGCACGTCGCGAACGACCGCCTCAAGCACCTGCTCGATATTAAGTCCCGTCTTTGCGGATACCGCGGGACAGTCCTCTGCGGGTATACCTATAACGTCCTCTATCTCGCCTCTTACGCGCTCGACGTCAGCCGAGGGGAGGTCAATCTTATTTATTACGGGAACTATCTCAAGATTTGCGTCTACCGCAAGATATGCGTTCGCCAAGGTCTGCGCCTCGATTCCCTGCGTCGCGTCAACGACAAGCAGTGCGCCGTCGCAGGCGTTAAGCGAGCGAGATACCTCGTAGTTAAAGTCAACGTGACCGGGGGTGTCTATGAGATTGAACTCATACGTCTCACCGTCATTCGCCTTGTAATTCAGGCGCACCGCCGTTGCCTTTATCGTTATTCCTCTTTCCTTTTCAAGCTCCATGTTATCGAGCAAGCGATTTTCCATTTCGCGCTCGGATACCGTTTGAGTCGCCTCAAGGATTCTGTCCGCAAGCGTTGACTTGCCGTGGTCGATATGAGCGATAATAGAAAAGTTCCTTATATGCTTTTGTTTTTCGGTGTTTGCCATTTCACTCTCCGTTTGTTTTTAATTCTCCCTTATATTATATAATATTTTTTCAAATTTCTCAATAGGATTTTTATTTTTTCAAGAATTTTTTTACAAAATCTCATTTTCAGGTCAAAACGGCAGTGAAATTCAGCAAATGAGCAATATTTGTCTTAAATATGTGTCGATATGTCTTGAAAACCTTGCGAATTTGTCTTATAATTAGCGTAAATACAAGGGAAGAGTATCCCTTTTCCAATCATAACGGAGGATTTACCTTATGAACAAAAAGAAAGTTGCAGTCGTTGGATACGGCGGAATGGGCAAATGGCACGTAAACAAGCTTCTCGAAAGCGACGTAGCCACGGTTGCAGGTATATTCGATATATCCGAAAAAAGAAAAGAGCTTGCTATCGAAAACGGTATTCACGTTTACTCCTCTCTTGACGAGGTCCTCTCCGACGAGAGCGTTGATATAATAACGGTCGCAACCCCCAACGACCGTCATATGCCTATCGCTATCAAGGCTATGGAGGCAGGCAAAAACGTAATTTGCGAAAAGCCCGTATGCATGAACAGCGACGAGCTTCAGAAAATAATAGACGTATCAAACCGCACCGGTAAGCTTTTTACCGTTCACCAAAATCGCCGTTGGGACGCCGATTATCTGATGATGAAGGACGTTTACAAGACCACCGACCTCGGTGAGATATTCAGAATCGAATCAAGATATCACGGCTCGCGCGGAATTCCCGGCGACTGGCGCGGACACAAGGAATTCGGTGGCGGAATGATGCTTGACTGGGGAGTTCACCTCATCGACCAGATGCTCGGCATCGTTTACGACAGCAAGGTGAAGAGCCTTTACTGCAAGTGCGAGCACATCACCAACTACGAGGTTGATGACGGATTTAAGCTTGACCTTTACTTTGAAAACGGCGTTACAGCGAGAATAGAGGTAAGCACCTCCAACTTTATCTCCCTGCCCAGGCTCTACATGCTCGGAACTAACGGAAGCGCCATCATTAGAACTTGGCATTCGGACTGCGAGCTCGTATGCTGCAAGAACTGGGACGAAAAGGACGTCGTTCCCGTCGTTACGGCGGCAGGTCTTACGAAGACCATGGCTCCCCGCGACGAAAAGACCATAACCAGAAGCGAGCTTCCTCTCCCCGCCTCGGACGTACACGATTTCTACCGCAACGTATGTAAAGCCGTTGACGGAATTGAGCCGCAGCTCGTAACTCACGCGCAGGTTATGCGCGTTATGAAAATCATGGAAGCCGCATTCGAGTCAGACAGACTCGGTCAGGTAATAGACATCGAGGATAATTTGGTTTAATTTAAATAAAAAGCAAACGGCGGTCTGCCAAAGCAGACC
>JAZQTY010000232.1:0-6998 GCA_045631025.1 Eubacteriales bacterium | reverse complement strand
TCTATACTAAAAACGATTTCGAAAGGATCTATCTTTTATGAAGGTTGTAATTTTGGCAGGTGGCTTTGGAACCAGAATTTCCGAGGAGTCGCATCTCAAGCCCAAGCCTATGATCGAGATAGGCGGAATGCCTATACTTTGGCACATCATGAAGTATTATTCCTCGTACGGCTTTAACGAGTTCGTCATTTGCAGCGGATATAAGCAGCACGTTATAAAGGACTTTTTCAATAATTACTTTTTACGTATGACAGACGTTACGTTTGACTTTACCAACGGTAGCGACAGAATGAAGGTTCATAAAACCAATACCGAGCAATGGAAGGTAACTATTGCAGATACGGGACTCAACACAATGACGGGCGGACGTATCAAGAGAATAAAGAAGTACCTTGACGACGAGCCGTTCCTTATGACTTACGGTGACGGTCTTTCGGACGTAAATATTGACGAGCTTGTAAAGTTCCATAAGGAGCACGGTAAGCTTGCAACTATTACGGTCGTCAGCGCAGGTCAGAGATTTGGTGTTATAAAAATGAGCGGTGATGATCAGATAACATCCTTCAGAGAAAAGAAGGATGTAGACGGAAGTCCCATTAACGGTGGCTTTATGGTGCTTGACCCCCGCGTGCTTGATTATATTGAGGACGACACTACCGTATTTGAGAAAAAGCCTCTTGAGAGACTTTCAAAGGACGGTCAGCTTATGGGCTTCAAGCACGGCGGCTTCTGGCAGTGTATGGATATGCAGAGAGACAGGGAGCAGCTTGAGGAAATTTGGAACAGCGGTGAAGCACCCTGGAAGAGATGGGAAGACTAATGCTTGATTTGAGTTTTTATAAAGGTAAAAGAGTACTCGTCACGGGACATACGGGCTTTAAGGGCTCTTGGATGTGCCGAGTGCTTAAAAACGCAGGCGCAGAGGTAACGGGATTTTCGCTTGAGCCTCCTACGAAGCCTTCGCTTTTTGAGATGGCAAATATAGCGGACGAAATGAATTCCGTTATAGGAGATATTCGTGACTTTGACGCGCTTAAGGCTTGCTTTGATGCGGCAAAGCCCGAAATAGTCCTCCATCTTGCGGCGCAGCCAATCGTGCGCGACAGCTACAAGGAGCCCAAATATACCTACGAAACTAACGTAATGGGAACGGTAAACATTCTCGAGTGCATAAGACTTTCGGACTGTGTAAAATCATTCCTTAATGTTACGACGGATAAGGTTTATAAGAATAACGAATGGGAGTGGGGATACAGAGAGAACGAGCCTCTTGACGGCTTTGATCCGTATTCAAACAGTAAATCCTGTTCAGAGCTCGTTACGCACAGCTATAAGGATTCTTTCTTTGCCGACGGTAGAGTTGCTATCTCTACGGCTCGCGCAGGAAACGTTATCGGCGGCGGGGATTTCGCTAACGACCGTATAATACCCGACAGCGTGAGAGCGGCGCTTGAAAAGAAGGATATCATAGTAAGAAATCCTCATTCGACAAGACCGTATCAGCACGTTCTTGAGCCTGTTTGCGCGTATCTTATGATAGCGCAGATGCAGTATGAGGACGGCAAGTTCGCAGGATACTACAACGTTGGGCCTGACGATTGCGATTGCTTCAAGACCGGAGCACTCGTTGATCTGTTCTGTAATACGTGGGGCGAGGGAATGAAGTGGATAAACCGTTATGACGGCGGTCCTCACGAGGCGAATTTCCTTAAGCTCGATTGCTCGAAGCTAAAAGCTACGTTCGATTGGAAGCCTGTTTGGAATCTTGACGGAGCAATAGGAGCGACCGTTGAGTGGTCGAAGTGTATGAGAGACGGCGGAAACGTCGGCGCTTGTATGGATAAGCAGATCGACGGCTTCGTTTCGGCGAGCGCTTGGATAAAGTAAATTTTTAAAAGTCAAAATCAGCGGCGTTACCGTCGCTGATTCTTGATGTGTATTGCTTTTTAAGGAGTCGTATAATGAGAGCAGTGGTAAGTGGAGCTACGGGAGCCGTCGGTATGGCGCTTATAACGCAGCTTGTGTCCGAGGGCGTGGAAACGACGGTGCTTTGTCGTGAAAATTCTTCGCGCGCTCATAGAATAAAGGAAAGCAAGCTTGTAAGAAAGGTAGATTGTTCACTTGACGGGCTTGCAAAGCTTTGCCTTGACGGTGAATACGACGTATTCTATCATCTTGCTTGGGCGGGTACTACAGGCGCATCACGTAACGATATGTACCTTCAAAACGACAACGTTAAATATACGCTCGATGCCGTTGAGCTTGCAGCACGCAGCGGTTGTAAAGTCTTTGTTGGCGTCGGCTCGCAGGCTGAATACGGACGGGTAAGCGGAAAACTGAATTCCTCTACGCCGACGTTTCCCGAAAACGGATACGGAATGGCAAAGCTTGCCGCATCGCAGATGAGCCGCGTCAGATGCCGTGAGCTTGGAATCAAGCACGTTTGGGCAAGAATATTAAGCGTCTACGGTCCCTATGATGGCGAACGCTCGCTTATTTCGGTTGCAATAGATAAGCTTGCAAGAGGAGAGAGAGCGTCGTTTACTGCCGGTGAGCAGATGTGGGATTATCTTTACAGCGGTGACGCCGCAAGAGCGCTTTGGGCAATAGCGAAGGACGGCAAGGACGGCGGCGTATATTGCCTTGGAAGCGGAAAAGCACAGCCTCTTTACAAATATATTGAAACGATACGTGACACGGTAGCGCCGAATGCAACGCTTGGTCTTGGAGATATACCTTATGCTGACGGGCAGGTAATGTATCTCTGCGCGGATATATCGGAGCTTACGGCTGATACGGGCTTTGTACCGAGCGTCAGCTTTGAGGACGGAATAAAAGAAACCGTAAAATGGTACTACGACGAAAGGGAACGGAGTCAAACATGAAAAAGATAAGTATTATGGTGCCTTGCTATAACGAGGAGGAGAACGTAATTCCAATGAGCGAGGCATTGGTTGCAGAGCTTTCAAAGCTTCCGCAGTACGACTATGAGATACTCTTTATCGATAACTGCTCACTTGATACTACGAGAGAAAAGCTGCGTGAGATATGCGCTAAAAATCAAAAGATTCGCGCTATCTTTAATTCCAAGAATTTCGGTCAGTTCAATTCTCCTTATTACGGACTTTGTCAGACCACAGGGGACTGTACTATCAGCGTTTGCTGTGACTTTCAGGATCCCGTCGAAATGATCCCCAAGTTTATTGAGGAGTGGGAAAAGGGATATAAGATAGTTTGCGCTGTAAAGACGTCAAGCAAGGAAAACAAGCTGATGTATTTCTTGCGTTCTATATACTACAAAATGATAAGAAAGTTCTCAAAGGTAGAGCAGATAGAGCATTTTACGGGCTTTGGACTTTACGACAAGAGCTTCATCAAGGTTCTTCGTGAGCTTGGCGACCCTACGCCGTTTATTCGCGGTATCGTTGCAGAGCTTGGACCCAAAATAAAGAAGATAGAGTACCAGCAGGCGCAGCGCAGAGCGGGGAAAACGAGTAATAATTTCTTTAGTCTTTACGACGCGGCGATGCTGTCGTTTACGTCTTATACAAAGACGGGAGTCCGTGCGGCATCCTTCCTCGGAATGTTTATGGCAGGCGGAAGCTTGATCGCGGCACTCGTATGCTTGATTTTGAAGATAATCAATCCTGCATATTTCTTTACTACTGGTACGGCGGCAATTATTCTTACGACGTTGTTCGTTGGCGGACTCGTTTTGTTCTTCCTCGGATTCATAGGGGAGTACGTAATGAGTATGAATGCGCGCATTATGAACCGTCCGCTTGTAATTGAAGAAGAAAGAATAAATTTTGACTGATATAAAAAAGCATACAACTTCAGTTGTATGCTTTTTTATTATTCGTTGGAAGTATTCTCTGTATTCTTATGCTTTTTTTCGTTTTTTCGCTCTGCTTTTGCCGCTTTAGCTTTTTCTTTTTCGAGTATCTTTTCCTGTTTCTTTTTTGCACGGTCGTTTTCCGCTTTGGTAGGCTCTAAAGTAACGTCGGGGAATCTTTCGTCTATCATAGCTTGCGCAATATTCTTTAAGCCTGCGCTCATGGAAACCAACGCGCATATTACGGATATGTAATCAACGTCATCCTCGGGATCGAGCATCATGCCGTCGATAACGTCATTTTCAAGAATATCAATGCATTTTTCTTCTGCGACGGCTTTGGTTGCATGGTGCTTTCTGTAAAGCTCTGTAAGGTCGTCAGCCTCAAAGTCATCAATAGCGTAAGCCCCCTTAAGCAGACGCTTTATTTCTCCGATTGAAAGGGTGTTTTTTAGAGAATATATGTAGAGTATCTGTATAACCTGCTCGCGTGTATATTTCTTGCCCTTAACGGGGCTTATTACGTTGTCCTTTGAATAGTTGTTTATCATTGTTTTCGTAAGGCAACGGTTTTTATAGCGCTCCGAGCCCTCGTTAAGCTTTACGGAAACAAGATTGATTATCTGGTCGATATATAAATCTATATTGGGGATTTCCTCAATTTTTAACTCCGACTCGTTTACCGCGTCGGTTGCTATTTCGATAAGCTTTTCTTTAGTCATTTTTATTACTCCCAATTTTTATTTGGTATACGACACTATTATACACCATATTTCGTCCGATATCAAGAGCTTTGGAGAAAAAACTGTTAAACAGCGTTATCTTTGATATTCATTATGCAAAAGTACGTTTTCTGCCCGTCAATTCTGAAAAGCTCTCTTTGAAGCACGGATTCGGGAATATCCTTTTTCTTGCATATAACATATTCAACCGTCATGTCTTCAATGACATAACCCGTAGAATAAGTTTTGCCAAACTCTACGTTGGTTGCAATTACCGTGTCCGTTGAGATGTAGTCGTCGTAGTTTTCTTCGCTTCGCGAGTATGAGATACAAATAACATCTATTCCACCTGTCGCGTTTTTTATAATACAGAAATTGTGCAGGGTAGGGTATCCGTCCTTTTCAAGGCGAATAAAACTCAAAATTTCGTATTCGTCATAATATTTTTGCACGGACTGATGAACTCTTTCATTGTAGAAGGTGAATACCGGCTCAATTTCACAGCTTACTAAAGATAGCAACGTTATGCATAGGATAATGGAAATACATATTTTTTTCATTTTGAGTACTCCTTCAAAGTCTTACAACTCGCAATCAACATTCGTCTGATGCGACCACAAAGATTTCGATAATTTTTATAGGTTGCTTCATCAATGCTGTTTGTATTGAATAACAACTGTAACCAACCTTCTGTTTCACTACATTCCTTGAGAGCTATTTCAAATTTTGAAAGCATATCTGCTTTGCTCTGTCCGTAATTTGCTTCCCGAACATTTGAGTACACACTACTTGAGCTCTTGCGAATTTGAAAGAGAGTGTTAGACGGAACTTTTATATTTTGACAAAGCAATTCTATATTGGTTGCAAGTTGTTCGGAATAGGTCAATAAATAGTTTTTAGCCATACAATCACTCCCTTCGAGAGTATTATATCATATTTTGCAAAGTAATTCAAGAAATTTCCGCAATCTCGCGTCCCAATCACGCCGAAGGCGTGTATATCATCAATGCGTAGCATTGTATATCACCAACACGAAGTGTTGTATATCATCAAGCCGCAGGAGGATACACGCTGGCGCGTGATGAGATACAAGGGCGGCTCGCCGCCCTTGATGATATACACCGCACGTTGTGCGGCGATGATATACCAAGCCTGCGGCTTGGATAAACAAAAACAGAACATTTGTCGGTAGACAAATGTTCTGTTTTGTTGGTGGGGGATGGTGGATTCGGACCACCGAAGTCAGTGACAACAGATTTACAGTCTGCCCCCTTTGGCCGCTCGGGAAATCCCCCATATTCGGATTGGACTGTTGCCCTACCGAATGGAGCTGGTGAACGGAGTCGAACCATCAACCTGCTGATTACAAATCAGCTGCTCTGCCATTGAGCCACACCAGCGTGATGCTCGCATTCGCGGGAACGAGATATATTATACCACAAGAGATTTTGTTTGTCAAGCATATTTTTCAAAAAAAATAAAAAATTTATTTATCCTTCTTATTGTGACAAATTATGCATGAATATAGGTGTATAATATTGGTAATAAATGGAAGTGAGGCAAAAAATGGGGCGTACTGTCTACGTGGATTTGTTTTTTTTGATAAATTTCAGCATGGATTTTCTTTGCTTTTTTCTTGCAGGAAAGCTACTCGTGCGAAAAACGTCACTGCCGAGAATGCTGATTGCATCTGCGCTCGGTGGAATATATGCGAACGTATCCTTGTTGCTCTCACTTGGCGGAATACTTGGAGTTTTAATAGACGTAGCAATATGCATTGTGATGTGTTTGATTGCCTTTTGGAAAAACGGTGGAGTAATAAAAAACACGTTGGTTTACATAGCTACCTCAATGGTGCTCGGTGGGGTTATGACAGCAATATTCCAGTTGCTCGACAAAGCGAAATTACCGTTTGACGCGGTAGACTCCGACGGAATATCAGCGTGGATGCTTGCGATACTCGCGTCAGTGAGTGCCTTGCTATGCGTGTTTGCAGGAAGATTTTTCAGACGCCGTACAACGAAGAAAACGACGCGCCTTACGGTGTGTTTAAATGAGAAGAAAAAAACGCTTGCCGCCTTTTGTGACAGTGGAAATCTTTTGCGTGATCCCATAAGCGGAAAGCCTTGTATAATTGCCGATGCAGACGCTTTACGCGGAACGCTTCCCGATTCAATAATTGATTTGTCGCTTGATGACTGCAATACGGGGAATGTTACAGATACGGACATATTACGACGAATACGGCTCGTGCCTACTAAAACAGCAACGGGACGGGGGATGATTGTTTGTATGAGAGTGGATAAGCTCGTAATAGGTGAGGGAAAGGAAGCTCACGAGGCGGACGCGCTGCTGGGGCTTTGCAACATAGCGGAGCTTGGTACGGCTTACGGCGGTTGTCTTGCATTGATACCAACCGAGCTTTTAGTTTGAATTTTTGG
>JAZQTY010000231.1:0-6557 GCA_045631025.1 Eubacteriales bacterium | reverse complement strand
ACGATCCGACTTTCAGAGTCGTTCGCGTAAAAAACGCCCTCCTCTACTTCCGCCGAAAGAACCTTGCTTATAAATTCATCAATAGCGGTTACGGTCATTTCGTCGTTAACGCCGCCGATAACCAGCTTTTTGTTTACAGCCTTCCAACCGTAATCACGTGATTTAATAGAGTCAATAAAGCTCTTGCTTTCCTCTCTGTTCGTAACACCGATGAGGATCTCGGTTTCCTTAATTGCGAGAGATTCAATGCCCTCCTTGAAGAAATCGTCCCTTGCCGTAAGAATGACGCCGAACTTATCCTTCAGCGCAAGCGAAAGCTCTCCGATCTTGTCCTTGAGCTCGTCTCCCGCATCCTCTCCGTATATTATTTCATATTCGGAGAGCGTATCCCTTGACAGAACGATGGGCTCGGCATCGTCCTCCTGCGTATTGCAGGAGGAAAATGCCATAGCAACCATTGTCAAGGCACACAGAATACAAATTATTTTTTTAATCGTTTTCATAGTACCCTTCAATTAGGTTAAATTAAGTTAAATTAGGTTAATTTACGTTAATCAGTCTTCTTTTCTCTTGCGAGCGAAGGTGAGTGCAGTGCCGGTAATTGCAACGAGTGCAACTGCGCCCATTCCGATAGAGCCGCCGCATCCGGAGGTTGCTGCTGCTTCGGTCTCGGGAGCGTTCGTCTCGGGAGCGTTCGTCTCGGGAGTGGGAGTGGGATTGGGCTTGGGATTGTTGTTAGGATTGTTGTTAGAATTGTTGTTCTCTTCCTTGGGCTCTTCCTTGGGCTCGGTTCCCTTTTCGTAAACTACGAGCTCCTTAACGTTCCACATAAGGAAGTCGTGAGTCGTTCTACCGTAATCGATGGCAAGCATTACGTATCTTACGCCGTCCTGATTTACCTCAATGTCATGATAGAGGCACTCTGCTTCAGAGTCGTACTTATATACGGGACCGTAGCCGACGGTCATATCGTCAAAGCTCTGGCAATGAGTCCAGTTGATGCCGTCCTCACTCGCGTATACGGAGTAAGCCGCACTAATGCAAGTAGGATCTCCATTTACCCACCAACGCAATACGCTTACGTCGTAGGTCTTAAACTCGTCGTCGTTGGAAAGGTCCATAATGATGTAATCGTAGAAATCGTTGTCGCTTGCTTCACCGTCGTAAGCTACCATCTTACCGTCAACAATACTCTTTACGTAGGTAAGCTCGGTTCCGCCGGGCTTCAAATGATCTTTGTACTGGGAATTGTATCTCCATACGGAGCCGGTTTCAATATCGCCGTCGTACATCTTGGTAGCGCAAAGCTCCTTGTCAGCGTCAGCGCTAACGAGAGCGTCGTAAGATCTCCAAGGCATCTGTACGGACTGAATGCCGATACCCATCTGGGTAGGTCCTGCGGGCTCTTCATCGCCCTCGGGCTTCTCGGGAGCAGCCTGCTCTGCATCGTTGAAGGTTACTTCTCTAACGAGAGTTCTAACGTCTCCAAAGCTCTTTTCGGAAATCGCGATTGCAACGTAGCCTGCGGTAACGTCGTTCATAGCAAAGTTTATACCGTAGTAGGTATCAGTACCAACCGTCTGCGTATAATAAGCGAGATCAGCGTTTGCGCCTGCTGCTAATCCGGTACCGTTTACTCTGGATACGCCGTCAACGTAGGTATAGGTCGTACCGTCAGCGGAATAGTAAATATCGAAAGCTGCGGTTATAAAATTGTTAGAAGTTTTATCATTACTACCCCAAACGGTCATGTTATTAAGAACAGCTGCGTCCGTAAACTTAAGAACGATAACGTCGAGATAGGATCTGCCTGCAAGCAAGCCCTTTGTAACTACAAACTTCTTCTGTACGAACTTTACGGAAGGATTGTAATCCTCGGAAAGATCTCCGGAGCAAGCGCTGGTGGAGTGATCGCCGTCAATACCTGCGGTAAGAGGATCGCTCGAGCCATAGCTTACCTTGGTTTCAAAAGCATCGTAATACTTTGCCTTTGTTCTCATTCCGAGATTTGTAATTTCAGCTACTTCAACTGCAGCACCGCCGTTAAACGTAACCTCATGCAAGAATACTCTGCTCTGAAGAACTGCAGTCTCTTCAACTGCGATTGCAATATGAGTTGCGTTTGCGCCGTCGCTTCCGTTAACCTTGAACTTAATTCCGTAATAGGTAGTATCGTTAACGGTCTTTGTCTCGGAAGCGAGGTCAGCGTTTGCGCCCTCGTGTCCCAAGCCGTCGCCGCACATATCGTCAGCGCGACCAACATATTCGTAGTTCTCGCCGTCGTTGGAATAGAATACGGTAAACTTGTTGTTCATAAAGGCAGCAGACTTCTTATCCTCGTTACCCCAAATGGTAATGTCGTTAATAAGCGTGGACTCCTCAAGCTTGAGGATAATAACTTCCTTGTAGCTTTCGTTCTGATTTACGAAGCTGCCATTATTAAACACGGTGGACATAACGTGGTCGCTACCAAGGTTGGTCGAATACGTAGAATTCGTGAAATCTCCATCAAAAATATAGGAAAGATCAGGGTTATCCGTATAAGCGATATCAGCCGCGCCTTCAGCCTTATCGTGCTTGGTTCTCTTTCCAAGGCTCGAAGCGGATTCAATGGTTACGGTAGCGTCAGTATTTGCATAGATCGCAACCGTTGCAAGTGCGCTTACTAACATTACGAGAGTAAGCAAGAGTGAAAGTAATCTTTTTGCTTTCATGATAATTCTCCTTTTTGGAATTTTTTATTGACACAACTTACGCTGTTGTGTTATAATTTTGATACAAAGAGTAATTTTTGGGAGGATATTATGATTTATTCCTTTGAGCGGCGTCCCGAGGCTATCGCGACCTCGCATCCACGCTGCCGCACGGCAGAGTTCCCTATGCTTATTCACAAGCAGATAGAGCTTATCTATCTTATAGGTGGTAGCGCGACCTGTAATATCGACGGAAAGGAAAGCACGCTCTCCCCCGGCGACGTTTCGATCGTATTTCCTTATATATCTCATTCCTATAATTTCGTTGAGTCAGAATACATAATGCTGTTCTTCCAGCCCGAAGTATGCGAGGAGTATGAAATATATATTAAGGAAGCCAAGCCGTCAGAGCCGATACTGCGCAAGGTCGACGAAAAGCTCTGCGGTCTGATTTGGAACGCCTTTGAAGCGCTCCACTCGCAAACCATGCTCGGCACCAAGCTTGCAAAAAGCTATATAAACGCCATCATGGGTGAGCTTTTACTTATCCTTGATTTTGAAAAGCACACGGTTGAGGACCATAATACCCTCAACAAGCTTCTCATTTATTGCAGCGAGAACTACAAGCAATCGGATATCAACGTTACGACACTCTCGAAAGAAATCGGAATATCTCCAAAATATTGCTCCCATATCATAAATTCAGTTATGAATACGAATTTCAGACAGTACGTTAATTCGCTTCGTATGTTTGAGGCGGCAAGGCTTCTCGCGAACACCGACCAGCCGATAACCAATATCGCGCTTGACGTCGGCTACGATAACCAAAGCACCTTCAATCGAATTTTCCTTGAAACCTACGACATGACGCCGAAGGAATACAGGCTGTCCAAACGAAAATCGTAAAAAAACCGTAATCGGCTTTTTCTGCATAAGCGCGGATGAAATCTGCGCTTATGCTTTTTTGCTTTTCTTTGCGGTTTGTTTTGCGGGGCGCGGTGCGCCCCGCGTTTTTTTATCATTTTTATCAGTTGAACAATCCGCCGATATCGATGGTTGCGTAAACGTCTCCGTTGTCTCCACCCAAGGTCAAGGAGTTCGTCATTATATCATTGGTCTCCACAGCGTTAAACTCAATCGCGGGAGTTACGTAAGTATTTTTCATTGTTCGTTCTCCTTTCCTATTAGTTAAGCACGAGCTCTGCGTATACCGCATTGTGGTCGGACGCATTAGATGCCTGACCGCCCGTCAATACCTGATAATTCTTTGCGTTAAGGTTGGTTGTGTAAATGTAATCGATAACCAAGCCGTCATCAGGGAACGTTGTCGTCGTATCAACGTTTTCTCCATTTGCACTTACGTTCGCGTCGGTATAGAAAATATCCGCGAAATCCTTATTTGCAAAGGAATTTTCATGAACGTACTTATTGCTTGCAGTCTCATTTCCTTGAGCCGTTGCAACAGTCAAGCTTTGAACGTTAAGGTCACCTGCAATTATTCTCATTTCAACGTCTGCGTAATTATCCCAAACGTGAGTAAGCAGTTTTCTTATTTGATCCTTACCGTTACTTGTCGAAAGATGCGTTGCTACCGCAAGTATCTCTCTGTTATCCGAAATTCTCTTAAATTTAGCAATTACGGCATCACGCTTCCATTGGGCATCAAATTGACCTTCTGCTCCATATCCAAGCTCCAAATACTCGGATTTAAGCAACGTGAATTTTTCTGTATTATAGAGAATAACGTTTGTAGATTCCTCTGCCGTAAACTCAACGATGCCGTAACTTACGTCGCACTTTGCCGTAAGATCGGACATAGCGATATTGTAACGTGAGGTTTCATAATTATGTGCTTCGCCAAGAAGAACTATATCGGGATCAACCGTGTTGATCTGCGCCGCGATATAGTCAAGTCTTGCAGATGCAATCTTATCGTTCACCTGACCGTTGTTTATGTTGTAGGTCATGGTCTTAACGGTATCGGTTACGTCAATTGCCTTTCCTTCGATCAGCTCAAAGGACGCCTTGTCACCGTAGACCTTGGTATCGGAATTAACGGGGATAAAGTAAGGAGTTACCTCAAGAATTACGGTTCCGTTCGTAGGAACACCCGTGATAGCGAGAGCGTAAAGCTTATCGTTATCGTCATAAAGCTCTGCGTCAATATCCTTTGCAGTAAGGGTTTCACCGTCAGCAAGAATAGAGTTGTAAACTACGTTGGTAGCGTCGGTAGTGATGGTAGCGGTCTTGGTTACGGTTATGCTATCAGCCAAAACCACACCGTTAACCTCAACCTCACGAAGAACTGCGTCCTTGTTGCTGTTTTTAGTAGGAGAAAGCACTGCGATAGCTACGTAATTTGCCTCTGCGTCATTCATATCAATCTTATGACCGTAGTATGTTTCTTCTCCACTCGTTCTTTGCTCGCTGAACATGGAGGAATTAGCGCCTGCGTTAGTTCCGTCACCCGTCATATTGGTAAAGCTTGCGCCACTAACTGCCGTGTAGCTTGTTCCATCAACGGAATAGTAAATATCGTATGCATCGTTTACAAACGTCGATGCCGTCTTATTAGAGCCACCCCAAAGGATCATATCCTCAAGAACAGACAGCTCTGACAGCTCTACTATATACACTGCGTAGTATTTTCCGGGGCCACCGTTTGAGGGATTGGTCTTCCAGTCATACTGGAACGCATTGTTACCATCCAAGTAAAACGTGGGGAAATAGCTGCTAAATCCATAAGTCTGTGATGATGTGGTAACGTCGCCGTCAAAAGCGCGCTCTATTCCGTACCCTGAACGATGAGGATTTTCACTATCCTTATTAGTTTTTCTTCCGTTGTAAACAATATTCGAAACGCTTGCAGGTACGTCTTCTGCTTCTTCCTCGTAAGTATGGGTTGCGTCAAGCTTAAAGCCAACGCCTTCTGCATTAAGAGAGTCGGTCACGCCTACAAGTCTGTATGCGCCGTCATCGCCTTGCTGAATACCTGCAACAGATACGGGAACGTGTATCTCGGTTCCGTCAACCTCAACGTCACGAAGAACCGACCATCCTCTGTCAATACGTCCCTTTTTAACAGCTATACGAACGTATTTAGCTACGGCATTGTTCATATCGAGCTTCAAGCCGTAGTGAATAAAATCCCCCTCGTCAGGCCATGTTACAAGACGCTCTTCGGTAAATGCTGCAGAGCCATCTTTTGCATTTGTTCCGTCACCGCATACGTTTTTATGCTCGGAATGGAGATTCCAAGCCTCACCGTCAGCGGAATAGTAAACGTCAAACTCGTCGTTCGTGAAGCTCTTTGACGCCTTATCGTCACCAGCCCAGATAGTGAAGCTCTTGAGGTTGGAAAGCACGTTGAACTCTACGGTTATGTAGTCCTGATAAGTACTTCCGGCTCCGAATACGCCGTCGGTTACAGCATATCTCTTACTTGCATCCGTTCCAAGATATGTCGTAGTCAAGTCGCCGTCCCATGCCCAATCAAGCACATAGGTAACGCCTCCTGTCGTACGGCCATTGCTAGTAGACGTAACGCCTGCAATAGTCGTCGCCGCAGGCTCTTCCGCCGCGACCGTCAGCAGTGTAAAGGGTAACGCAAGCGCTATCATCAACACTGCAAGAAAGAGTGATAACGCTTTTTTCATGGTTTTTGTTTTCATGATTTTCTTTCCTTTCTTAAAAAGATTTTTTATTTTATATCGCTTCGCGATTTGGGTACTGTGTTTTTTAGGCTTCCCTTGGGGGAAGCTGTCAGCGGAGCTGACTGATGAGGGTAGGATGCGTAGCATCCGTGCCTCTCGTGTAAAGTTACTTTGCGTAGGTAGCACGCTCGCTCTGCTCGCTACCCTCATC
>JAZQTY010000230.1:0-6944 GCA_045631025.1 Eubacteriales bacterium | reverse complement strand
CGTTGACAGCGCGTCGGGTATCGCGCGCAAATTCCATCTTCCCGAGCTCCTCATAGGCGCGACGGTCGTATCTATCGGAACTACGCTAAGTCGGATCGTAGCCATGTCGTTCTGTGAGCCAAGGAGTTGTAGCTAAGTGTTGTCTTCCTAAGACCGCTTGGCCTCCGACTTCGTTGACAGCGCGTCGGGTATCGCGCGCAAATTCCATCTTCCCGAGCTCCTCATAGGCGCGACGGTCGTATCTATCGGAACTACGCTTCCCGAGGTTATGGTGTCGGCGCAGGGCGCTATGGCGGGATCTGGCGGTATGGCTTACGGTAACGCAATAGGATCGATCATTTGTAATACGGCGCTTATCGCGGCGGTAACTATCACGTTAAAGCCTAGCAAGGCTGAAAGAAAGTCCATGATTTTGCCCGTGTCCTTTTTCTTCGGCGCGGCTGTGTTCTACTCGTTGATTGCTTATCTTACGGGTTATTTCTACCGTTGGGTTGGTATCGTTCTGCTTCTCGGATTTGTGGCTTACATGACGCTTACGGTTCTTTCCATGAAAAAGAAGCCTACGGTAGGCGCGGACGAGCTTGAGAGCACGGCTCACGGTGAGGAAAAGGAGGAGTCCGCAGAGGTCGAGGAGTCCGCAGGCTTCTCTATTAAGAACTTTATAATTGAGCTTTCCGTGGCAGTCGCAGGCGGAGCGCTCATGCTCTACAAGGGCGGAATTATTGGAATTATCGGCGTCGTTCTCATGGCTGCATTCGCGGCTTACGCGGTGATCTCCATAGTATCTGCTTGCCGCAAGCGCGCACTCCCCTCTATGGTTCGCGACATTATGTTTCTCGCTATCGGCGCGGCTGTTATAGCGGGCGGCGCTAACCTCTTGGTTGACAGCGGCACGTTTATCGCCGAAAAGCTTGGCGTTCCCGAGACAGTTATTGCGCTTACATTCGTCGCGCTCGGCACGTCCTTGCCCGAGCTCGTTACGGCAATCACCTCGCTTATTAAAGGTCACGGCGCGCTCTCGCTTGGTAACATTATAGGTGCAAATCTCTTTAACCTCGTGCTCGTCAGCGGTGTTTCGACGGTAATCTCCCCCTTCGCAGTTCCCGCAGAGCAGCAGATAGCAGGCCATCCCGCCTCTCTCGTGCTTGATATACCGCTTATGATTGGCGTTATGCTTCTCATGACCGTTCCCGCACTTATCAGAGGTAAGCTATCGAGAGTTCAAGGAATTGCGCTCCTCTGCATATACGCCGCCTTCTGCGTATTACAGTTCGTATTATAAGGCGCAAAAAAAGCTTTATGCAACGTTTTCTTGACGTGTGACGTCAAAAATATTATTCATGAATTCTTTGACGGAAAGACGGCGGTATCGTGTACCGCCGTCTTTAATTTTGCTTACATAACAGTAGCCGTATATACTTTTACATAACGCACGGAGATCATCATGCTTGCAAGCTTTTACGAGATACCGTTCGCGCTCGTTTCATGTCGAATTTTGGGTGTTTTTGTTGCTACTTTATTGACTTTTGGGGGATTTTATGATACAATAGCATTGATACCGTACAATCTACAGTTAATATATTTTTTGAATTTTTGAGTATTTTACACGTTTCGTAACATCAAGGAGTTTATTATGGAGCAAAACACCGTAATTCAAAACGTCATAACTCTCTTACATAAGCAGAAAAAAACCCAAAAAAATCTTACCGATTACTTGGGAATAACCCAAAATGCGTTTACGGATTGGAAATCAGGAAGAATAAAATCGTACCACAAGCATCTGCCGAAAATAGCTGAATTCCTCGGTGTAACGGTAGATTACCTGCTTGGCAACGGTACGGTAGCGGTGTCCGCCCCTGCAAGGACCAATACGGCGCTGACTCAACGTATTTTTACCGAACACGAATGGAATCTTATCAACGCTTACCGTGCGCAGCCGCCAGAGCTCAAGGCAGCTATCGACCGTATGCTTGGAATTGACAGTGATGAAAATACTTACGTTTATCTTGCGGCAAGCTCCGAGCATAATCGCCCCGACTGCATAACGCGCATAAGTAAGGAGCAGCTTGAGAAGCTTCAAAACGCACCCGAAACGGACGACGAGCTTATCTGACTCTGCGCTTTTGTGTATTTATGCGTAATTACGGAACCTACCAAAATTTAAGAAACAGCGCTTGGCACTGTCTTTGGGATTACGGCGCGGATTCTATACCGGTTGACGTACTGAAAATCGCGCGCAAGGCAGAAATTCGCGTCATAAAAAATTCAAGCGTTGATATTTTACTTCCGCGCGAAAACGGTCGCTCGTATTTTGACGGATGCCGATGGTACATTATATACGACGACACGGCGACAATTGAGAGAGCTCGCTTTACGTTAGCTCACGAGCTTGGCCACATACTTTTAGGTCATGAATTGCAATACGCCAAGTACGGTCATACACGCCAGATACGTCCAAACCCCATTTCGGAGCAGCAGGCTGATCGCTTTGCAGTAAGACTTCTGTGTCCCGCGTTTGCGCTTTGGGAGAAAAAGCTATATACAGCCGAGGAAATTTCGCGCGCCTGTCGCGTTGAGATAAACATTGCCGCCGAGCGTGAAAAGCGAATGAAGACGCTCTTGAAGCGAGATCGTTTCCTCTCCGATCCTCTCGAAAAGCAGCTTTACGAAAGGTTTTTCGGAAACAAGTTGTAACTTTATATTCTTTACTGCGTTTTTGGATTTTATTTTCAATCGAAGAATACGCCACCACTAATACGCTGATATTAAAAACCGCTTTTGCTATTAAAGGATAGCAAAAGCGGTTTTTATGTAAATTTCTTTGAAATAAACTTTATTTTTAGAAGTGCCGAACAGACGCGCGTCTATGCGTCTTATAAGACGGTTTATTTTTTACCGAGCTTTTCAAGCGTGCAGTTGAGCCAAGTCATTCTTGCGATAATAAAATATTTTAGATATCTTACAGCTTCAGCAGAGGTATTGGCAGCCTTATAGTCATCGTTACCCTCGTCAGGATTCATGCCCCATTTGTCAACGTTCTTTTGGAAATAGTCCACATACAGAGTCTCGTAAATTTCGATGCGCTCAATAGCCTTATTAAAGACGTCGTTTTCCTCAAGCGCCTCCCACTTCTCGTAAATCTCCGTCCAGAACCAATCCTCGCCTACGAGAACGAGAAGCCAAGGGTTAGAGCATTCCTTGGGAGTTACGGAGAAGCTATTACCAACGTATGCATTTGCGCCGAAAAGAATCGTTAAGCAAAAAAATAACGCCGTAATTTTCGTTGCATATTTAATATTGAAGCTCCCTTATATTTAGTATTATAACTAATTGGTTATATCACAAATACACAAAAATGTCAAGTGCCGCATGAATTTCCGTTTTCATGGCAAATCACAAATACATACTTCTAATGTAAAATGCGTCCTTCGCTATTCTTCAAAGCGCTTGCCCTGCCATGAGTTGCGTTCAAAGAGAAGCTTGTCGATATCGTTAATAACCGATACCTTTTTCTTACTCCACTCGGGCGCTACGAGGCTCTCCGCCATACCGTCTCCCGTCACGCGAGCCACTACGACGTCCGATGGCAACAACTCAAGCGCATCGGCAACGAGCTCCACGTACTCTGTCTTTTCAAGAGGGATATATTCCCCTCTCTCGTAAAGCTCCGCCATTTTCGTCCCCCTTATCACGTGCAACAGATGTATCTTCACCTGCTCGGGATGCAGCTCTGCTACGTCGCGCACAGTACGGAGCATCGTCTCTCTGTCCTCGCCCGGCAAGCCGAAAATTATATGAACGCAAATACCGATTTTTCCCGATGCTGCTCGAAGTCGCATAAAGCCGTCGTTAAAGTCGGCAAAGGTATGACCGCGGTTTATTATCGCCGCCGTCCCGTCATTTGATGTCTGAAGCCCGAGCTCTACGGTCAGCGGCACGCGCTCTGCAAGCTCACAAAGATACGCCACGACATCCTCGCCAAGACAGTCCGCGCGAGTCGCTATATTCAGTGCCACCACGCCGTCAAGCCCAACAACCGCCTCGTACTTCTCGCGAAGCACCTCGACGGGCGCGTACGTGTTTGTATGCGCCTGAAAATACGGAATACACCTCTCGGTGCTCCATTTTGAGGACAGCCTTTGCCGCGTGGTAATATATTGCTCTGCTACGGGAATACTCGGGCTCTCGGCAAAATCACCGCTTCCCCGCCCGGAACAGTAAATACATCCTCCCACGGCACACCTGCCGTCTATATTCGGGCAAGTAAATCCCGCATCTATCGGAATTTTGGCACATTTTCCACCAAACGTACGCCGCAGATAATAGTCGTAGGTATAATATCTTTTATTCGTATCCGTATATTTGAACGGATTTTCCGTTCTTTGAGTCCGTTTTTTCATTTTTCGTCTTTCTTTTCTTCAGTTTAAATCAAAAAGGAACAGAGAGTATCTGTTCCTTTTGATTGTTAATAGTTTACATTTCTTCCTCTTCAAGAGAAGGAGCGATGCCAATGCTATCTGCCCAAGAGTGGTATACCCATCCAAAGGTGCAGGTCTCGGCGCCCTCTGCGGGAATTACGGGCATACCCGCGCTGGATACGGTAGCCATAGCAGCCGCAAATTCATTTCTCAATTCAGCGACCTTCGCATCGTACTCGTCGTAGGTCATATTCTCAAGGCGCTTGAGTATCTCCTCGGACACCTCGCTGATGGTAGCCATATCATCCCCGTTTACAACGAGCTCGTTGAAGTTGGGAGTAAAGCCGATAGTCGTGCTGATAACTACGTCGCTGTTCTGCTTTGCTGCGTAGTCCTTCTTTACGAGTTGAATAAGCTTTCCGTCCTCGTCGATCTCTCCGTATGCAAGAAGCGTGTTACCCGTCTTGCTCATAGACATACTGTAATTCTTGTTAAGCTTGGTAACGACGTTGTACTCGTGTCCCGTAACGTCCTTATATATAGACTTTTCATAGTTTGCGGGAACGGTTACCGTTTCCTTCTTCTGCGTTCCGTCAGCGTTGAGCACGGGAGTTCCGTCCTCTGCAAATATCTTCTTCTCAAGCTCGACCTCGCTTCCCTTTTCTATTCCGTAAAGGATAAGGTTGCGGAATTCAACGTCGGTATTGAGATGAGTGATTATTCTCATGCTTCTGGAGGTACTTGCGGAATAAGAGGTTACGGCGAACATATCTCTGTAAACGTCGTCAGCCGTAAAGGTGGGGTTAGCAATTACCACTGCCTCGTAGTTATCGCCATAAATATCGGGGATATCCGCTCCGCCCTTAATGCAAGCAACTGCAGCAGTTCCGTTTTCGAGAGCCTTCGCATCGTTAGTTATGTAATTCTGCGAGTAAAGTCTCTTAACCTCCTTGAGGCGGGTGCTGAAATTGGTGTTAAGAATATTTCCTATATTCATATAGGACTCTGCCTTACCGTAGCCGTAGGTAGGATTGTACTCACTACCGAGAAGCGAGAAGCCGTTGGTAAGCTTTCCGTTCTCATCCATACCCCAGAACTTGGTAGCTGCATCCTTACCAACGGATGCAAGCTCGTATTGAGCGAGGTTAGTATACATAGGAACGTATCCGGGATTAAGTGCGTTGTTCGCGTCGTCCTTGCCTGCTATCTCGTCAAGGAATCTTACGGTAGCCTCACAGGTGGGGCTGGTGAAGGACGAATAACCCGTTACGGTATCGTAGCTGTACTTGTCTGCAAGCTCCTTATTGATAAGCAAATAGGTGTACTCACCTATCGGAGCGTTAGTGGGTATTGCGTACATTCCGTTATTGAGCGACTTCATATAGTTGAGGTACTCGGGGAATATGTAGTCATTGATAAGCTTGGACGCACCGGAAAGTTCAGTGTTGAGATCGGCAAGCATTTCCATTTCGCTGTACTTTGCGTAGTTATCGTATCCACCCATGTAGAAGATATCTACCTGATGCGCGGAAATTTCGGGATACTTGATCTCGGTTACACCCCAGTCGTTTTCAAAGGTCTCATCCTCAACGGGACCGGTTTCAGCTTCCGTGTTGGACTTATCTCCCTCTGCTTCTTCAGCAGCTTTTCTTGCGGCGAACGCCTCGTCAAGCTTCGTGTAATATTCAGCTTCAGTGTAGAAGAAAAGCTTAAGTTGAGTCTTAAACTTTGCCTTGGTTATCTTATTTACAGCCTGCGAGATAGCGAGCTGCTGATCCTCGCTGGGCACCTCGTCACACATAAGGTACATCGCGAGAGTCATTGCGCTCTCGGAAGCCTCGTCGGTTATGTCCTCTGCCGCTTCCTCGTCACTCTTGCCTGCGCAGCCTGCCAAGCAGCTGATTGCAAACACCAAGCAAAGAAGAAGGCATATCAGTTTCTTTTTCATTGTTTTTCCTCCTCAAATCACAGCCATAATAGCCCAATTTAAATACTATATTATTTTACACCAAAACAAGGAAATTGTCAAGTAATTTTTTTACCCGTTTTAAATCCCTTTTTATCAAATTTCGTCGTACTTTTAAGCCTTTACCGTTTTATTCGGCACAATATACATTACAGTCGCCGTTTTTTATTGTATATTAGCCAATCAAATCGTCGTTTTGACGGTTTCGCTCGCTCTTGAATTGTACAATACGACGATTTTTTTGCTTTTTTATTCAAGCATCAATCAAGGAAGCCTCGGAGATGTCTTGCTCTGCTGGGGTGACGGAGCTTACGAAGTGCCTTTGCCTCTATCTGGCGGATACGCTCACGGGTAATATCAAACTCCTTACCAACCTCCTCAAGCGTGCGGGTACGTCCGTCGTAAAGACCGAAGCGAAGCTTGATAACGTGCTCCTCTCTGGGAGTAAGCGTGTGAAGCTCTTTCTCGATAACCTCACGAAGAATAGTAGTTGCCGCCGCATCGGAGGGAGCGGGTGTGTCCTCATCGGGGATAAAGTCGCCGAGATGACTGTCCTCCTC
>JAZQTY010000229.1:0-3696 GCA_045631025.1 Eubacteriales bacterium | reverse complement strand
AATCAAGGTACTTTCTTACCATAAGAGCTACCTTGAAGGTTATAGCGTGCTCAAACTCACGAAGATCAAGCCCCGTCAGCTTGCGGATCTTCTCGAGTCTGTATACGAGCGTGTTTCTGTGAACGAACAGCTTTCTCGACGTTTCGGAAACGTTGAGGTTGTTCTCAAAGAAGCACTGAATAGTCATAAGCGTTTCTCTGTCGAGCGACTCAAGGTTACCCTTCTTGAATACCTCCTGCAAGAACATCTCGCAAAGAGTCGTGGGAAGCTGATAAATAAGTCTGCCGATTCCGAGATTTTCATAGCCAATGATGTTCTTCTCGGTCTCAAATACCTTACCGACCTCAAGAGCGACCTGCGCCTCCTGATATGCCTTTGCAAGGTCCTTTATGTTGTCAACGACGGTAGAAATACCTATCGCAACCTTGGTATAGAACTCGGTCGAGAGCGTATCTGCGATATTTACCGCGATCTTCTCGATATCCTTTATCTCAATACCCGTCTTAAGCTCCTTAACGAGAACTATATCGTGCTCGCTTACGCTGATAACGTAGTCCTTGGACTTATCGGGGAACATATTTTGAAGCATCTCGAAGGGCATCATATCCGTCTTTCCAAAGAACTTGATAAGGAATACGACGCGAAGCTCCTCCGTATTAAAATGAAGCTCCTTCGACTTAATGTATATGTCGCTGGGAAGAATATTATCAAGAATAATATTCTTTATGAACGAGCCCTTGTCGTACTTTTCGTCGTACAAGCCCTTGATGTTGCCAAGAGATACGGCAAGAAGCTTGGACATCTTCTCCGCCATTTTATCCTCACCCTCAACGAACACTATGTACTCGCTCTTTTGAGCCGTTCCCATATAACGGTAAGTATATCCGCCTACTGCCATGATCTCTGTCGAGAAGGAAAGCTCCTCGCGCACGCCCTGGCGAATATCTCCCATTTTACTCAAGTCCGAGCAGGATATAACAACACCGTTCTCGTCAATAACGCCGATAACGCGGTCAAACGCATCCTTCATTTGATATATCACGCCCTGAAACAGTCTGTTTGACATAACCTTTAAACCTCTCAAAAATATGATTTAAGCCTTGATTGTGTATACTGTCCTATATTATACACCATTTTTTGTGATTTTTCAATAGCATTTCAAATATTTTTTATAATTTTTAACAATTTTTTTGTTTAAAATTGGTCAATAAGCGCTCATAATATAAATCGTCAGGAGAGTTCCGTAGCAAAAATCAAGCAAGAAAGTGCGAATATCGGGGCAGTTTCCGTGCGTAAAATACGTTTTCCGAGCCCCGCCATACACGCGCCGTTATCCTGCGCGCGCTTTGCCTCGTCTATGGAAAAGCCTCCCTCGCTTCCGACTATAAGCGCGACGCTTGGATAACGTCCGTCCTCTCTCCTCGGAAGCTTATTTTGAAGTATAAGTCCAAGCGGCTCGGTTCCGTCTCCCTCGTAGCAAAACAGCACGAGCTCGCTTTCCTTTGCCAGCTCGAGCGCTGTATCAAAGTCAACCGTAGGCGTCACCTCCGGCAATATTCCTCGTCCACACTGCTTTGCCGCCTCTGCGGCAATACGGCGGCGTCGCTCGGTCTTTCTGTCCTCCGAGTCAGCCTTGCACCTTACAACGCAACGCTCACTCTCAAAGGGCACTATACGCGCCACTCCGCACTCCACTGCCTTTTGTATTACCGTATCAAGCTTATCTCCCTTGGAAAGAGCCTGAAACAGCGTTATTTTTAGCGGCGGCTCGGTGTCAGAGCGCTTTTTGCCAAGTATTTCGCAAAAAACGCGCGCGTCGTCCTCAAAGCCCGTGATCTTGCAGTCGTATTCGTTTCCCTGCATATCGCATACGGTAATGCCGTCACCCACCGCCATGCGGAGTGAGCGAGCAACGTGATGCGCGTCCTCACCGATAAGTGCAAGGGTATTTTCTTCAATCTGATTCTGTCTTATAAAAAAACGAGGCATATATTCCTCCTATGCATAAATTTATTCCTATTTTTTAATTATAACATTTTTCGGTAATATATTCAAGTATAATTTTCTAAATTGTTAAAAAACTTCACTTATTCCCGGCTATTAAAAAAGCACTTGACATAAGCGCAAAAAAATGATACAATATTGTGAATGTAAATTTCACGAAAGGTTATCAGCATGGATAGTCAAGCTATGAAGCAATGCACAGGCAGGCGCGGTCTTTTTGCAAACGCCACCCCGCTCAACGCAAATCAAAACAAAATCCTGAATATCTTTTTCTATTCGCTGTTCGGCGGAACGTTCCTCTCTATGCTCGTGGCGATAATTTTGCTTTTGTGCGCTTTTGCATCAAAAAATTTCGGCAGTCATTCATTTGATATAATACTCTCCGTATTTTCGGACTTCACCTATATAATGAAGGTTTCGCTTGAGGAAAGCCCCTTCTTGGTTGAGGGAGCCTCATACCACCCCATAGGAATCATAATCCTCTATCCCTTTGCGCTTATCTGCCGAGGTGTTTTCGCGCAATATGCGGGAATGGATCTTACGGCAAACGAGCTGACGGCAAAAATGTGGCTGCATCCCGAGTTCTGGGTTGCTTATCTTCTCTTTTTCTTTATATGCACGTCAACCATAATTCTTCTCGTTATATACGAATTTAAGCTTCAGCCCGAAGCCGCGTTGAAGGCGGCGTTTATCGTCACCGTGTGCGGTCCTCTTGCTTACGCGATAACTCGCGGAAATATAATTTTCTTTGCGCTCATATTCCTACTTCTCTTTATCGTGCTCCACAAGAGCAAAAACGCTTTTTTGAGAGAAATCAGCTACGTTTGCCTCGCGATATCGGGACTTATGAAGATATATCCTCTGTTTTTCGGAGTTCTCCTTCTCGGAAAGAAAAAAATTTGGGCTTCCGTTCGCGTTGCAATCTACACGTTCGTGCTTTTCCTTCTCCCCTTTCTCTTTTACAAGGGAGGCTGGGATGAGCTTCGCGGACTTATCGTAAATCTCAATTCCTTCGCTTCCGCAGAATCCCCTCTTTTGAACGGCGCAAACATCTCGCTTGCCGCGCTTCTCTTTAAGCTTTTCACTGCACTCTCCATTCCCACGGACTCCGTTTTCCCGATTATAAATAACGCTCTCGTCATAATCTCTATGATTTTTGCAACGGTGACTGCGATAGCGGCTCGTTCGAATTTTTCAAAATACGTAATCGCCGTATCGACGTTCGCTCTCATCCCCTCCGTATCGTATTTTTACGTTCTCTTATTTATGCTCATTCCGTTTATGCAATTTGTAAGAGAATACGACGAGCTTCCGAGATACAAGCAAATTCTTTATTCCACGTTCTTCATGGCATTCCTTTGCACGGTTTTCGTAATTCCGATGTATTTCGTCCCGCAGACGCTTATGATCATTGCGATGCTCGTGATAGAAGGTAGGGACGTAATCAAAAAAGATATAATCCACAGAAAAGCATAACGCAAAAAAGCAAAAAAACGCTTTCGTTACAACAGTAACGAAAGCGTTTTTTACATATATTCGTAACTCCGTCTGTAAGCCGGGTTCTGTCGAGAACGGTCATCAATCTTCGCTCACCGTCACCGATGAGCTTCGGCTTTCGCCGTGCCACCTGCGGACATACGTCGGGCAGACGTCCGACTGCGGTGTTGCTTCCGATAGGGTTTACAGCAAACC
>JAZQTY010000228.1:0-22158 GCA_045631025.1 Eubacteriales bacterium | reverse complement strand
CTATGCCCGAAACTGAAATATCCCCCCGTTTTACAGGGGGATATTTATTTTTCGAACGACGGAGAGAGATTCGAACGGTGACCGAAGATTTTTGCGAAACCGCCTCATAGCAATGCCTTAATGCATTTATTTAATCTTATTCTTCTTCGTATTATAAACGACGAGTCGGATAAATTTTCTTATAAGCTTTCGGGTTTCGGGATCAAAGGTATTCCATGCCTTAATGAGACGAGCCTTATCGTTACTGAAATCCGTCAGCGTTCTTCCGTTGGCGGAAAGTATCTCGTAAATAGAATCAAGAACGCGCTTTCTCTCGTTCGCAGGCATTTCCTGAATCCACTTTTTCAAGGTTTTGGATACTATCTTGCATTCATCCGTAACACCCTCCAGATGTATAAAGCTACCTCCCACTATTCGCCAAGAAAGCGCATCGTGCTGTAAAAGCCCCGTTTGTGTGCTTTGTATTACGTCATATCCTTCCTCGTGCTCAAGAAGCATGCCTACAAAGGATGATTGCGGAACAAAAATCTTCATTTTGGGACGCATTTCCTTATATTCGTCAGACGAAACGAATTCGCGGCTGAAGCCGGGACCGTCATTACTGTATACGGTAGCGATACGCGCCCGCGTCTCTGCCGAGCATTTTACCGATGCCCATACGGCAAGGTTTCCACCCTTGCTATGACCTCCGACGTAAAGCCTTCTATCAGGGAAGGCGCTTGCAATACTCTCAAGATATTTTACAGCCTCGCGCTGCGCCGGAATATTTCCGATCAAGCTCATGTCAAAGCTTTCCTTCCAGCCCACGAGCGTATCGTCAGTACCTCGAAACGTAACGAACGCCTCGTTCTCACCGATAAGAAACGTAACGGCGCTGAACTGCTTTTGCTCATTCATGGAAACTCTGTTGACGTAAGCCATCATATACAAGCCTCCAAAGCGAGGAGACCTTGCAGCCTTCGTCATAAGAGTTATAAATTCGGGAGAAAACAAGACTCCGAGCGTCTGTGTCGGATTGCTTTTTCTCACCTTCATATATCGCTTTGCAGCAAGCAAAAAGGGCACGGGCTTCGCTTTGGGCGAGGCGTGAACTATTTGCTTAAAATCAAGATACGATAGCATTGAAAAAATAAGATTGTCAACCTCTCCTACCGGCACTTGAGAAAAGGGCAGATCCCCTCTCCATTCAATATAATCGAATACCGTGCCCATTCCGCAGCCTCCTTAAATTTGCTTATGAACGCTTTTATATTCGTCGTAAAAACGGTAATACGGACAGCCCTTGGTCCTTCCGCCGAGAAAATTTGACATTTCATCCTGATCAAGGCGCGCGTTGCAGATATATTCCTCGTACTCCTCGTCGTAATCGTAAAATTCGCAGCTTTCGCATTTGCTTTCCATAACTATTATTCCCTCAACTCATATATTTAAGCCTGTCAAGGCAATTTTGTAAAATTATCTGCGCCGAAAGCGTATCGATAACCTGCTTTCTCTTTTTTCCGTGCGTACCCGTTTCGTTCAGATACCTCGAAGCCGTCATGGTAGTCATTCTCTCGTCGAACATAGCAACCGCCACTCCGTCAAGACGCTCCTTGAGCAAAGCCGCAAATTTCGTGCATCTCTGCGCGCGTGAGCCGTGGCTTCCGTCCATATTTACGGGCATACCCACGACGACTCCGACAGCCCCCTGCTCTTTAACTGCCTCCGCAACGGCATCCGCAGTCTTTTCAATACCTCCGGGAGATATGTAGCCAACGCCCGAAGCTATAAGCCTTGACGCGTCGGATACGGCGAGCCCCGTGCGCACGTCTCCGAAATCAACACCCATTAATTTTCCCCGAGTATCTTTTATTGCGCGAAGATCGTCAACCTCAAACATTTTTCTCTTCCTTTAATTCGTTTAATTCGTTCAATATTTCCTTTGCCAGAGCAACGAGCGTCACCTCGTCGTTAAGCTCCGGCTTTTCTATTACCGCCTCGAGCAAAAGCTCCAAGGTTCTTCCTATCTGCTTTCCGCGCGCCCCAAGACCTGCGAGCGTCTTTCCGTTTATCGCAAGCTCGCGTACGGAGCAAGGCGTATTTTGCTGTCTTACGGTAAGCTCCTCCGCTCCAGCACTCGAAACACCGAGCATCTCGGAAAGCCTTGCAGCATACGGCGCGTAAATTCCCGTGCGCGCTATCAGACGTCTCGCGTCCTCCGCCGTGGAAACAGACGTCCGCGCGCCCGTCGCCACCGCAAGCGCTCCCTTCGTTTGCTTTGAGGAGCATCGCAAGCCGCCGAGTATATCCGTTGCCGTTTCTGACTCGGCACGACACAACAGCGCCCCAAGCCTTGGTACGTCCTGCGCCTGCATGCCCGAAGCGACGTCTATCAACTCGTCGGATATTTCATATTCTCCAAGTACGTATTTTATTACACCCGTACTTACCATAAGCGAAAGCGCATTCTTCGCATAAGGCGAGGTAATAAGCCTTATAAACTCGCTTCCGATCCTCTCCCTCGCAATATTTTTTAGCCCCTCGGCGCAAGCCGTTGCGCCCTCAAGCGTATTCGCTTCTATCCTAAAGCCAAGCTGGGCGGAAAAGCGAAATGCGCGCATTATACGCAGAGCGTCCTCTCTAAAACGCTCTTTCGGATCTCCTACCGCGCGGATCACTCCGCGCCTTACGTCGTCAGCGCCACCGAACGGATCAACGAGACCGCGCCTATCGCTGTAAGCCATAGCATTTACCGTAAAATCCCTACGCGCGAGGTCCTCCTCAATGCGGTCAGTAAAGCTCACGCTGTCGGGATGCCTTGAATCTGTGTACTCTCCGTCCACTCTGAAGGTAGTTACCTCCACGGGCTCTCCATCGGATATGACCGTAACCGTTCCGTGCTTGATACCCGTTTCGATAACTCGCATATCTGAAAAAATCGCGAGAGTTTTCTCGGGAAGCGCCGAGGTCGTTACGTCGTAGTCGTGAGGAGCAGTTCCAAGCAGCACGTCCCGCAGACTTCCGCCCACGATATACGCGCTCTCGCCGTTTTCCTCAAGTCGGTCTATTATAACTCTTACGTTTTCGGGATACGTCATCTTGCTCCTCCTTTCGCCAATTTTACACCTATTTTTTGCGGTTTTCTTTTGCTTACTTTTCTTTCTTCCCAAAAGAAAAGTAAGTTATATTTCTTCTACCTTGATAAGGCTGGTTTTTCCCGATTGTCCCGAGGTGTCTCCTCCCGTAATTACGATGCGGTCTCCACGCGAGAGGGAAAGAGTCTGCTTCGATATGTTCTTTGCCATATAAAAGAGAACGTCGGTTGATGAAAACTGCTCGCAAAGCGCGGGAATAACACCCCATGAAAGCGCAAGCCTTCTCCAAGTATTTTCATTTGTAGTAAGTCCGATTATCGGCACGGACGGACGAAAACGGGAAACGAGCCTTGCCGTCATTCCCGAGAGCGAGCAGGCAACGACCGCCTTTGCGTCAAGGTCCATCGCCATAACGCAGGACGAGTGCGAGATCGCGTCAACGGAGTTTTTGATTTTGAACTCCGAGCTGTAAAATCTTTTTTCGTAATCAATATTGTTCTCTGTGGTCTCGGCTATCTTTGCCATAGTCTGTACCGCGAGTATAGGATACTTACCCGCCGCAGTCTCTCCCGAAAGCATTATTGCGCTCGTTCCGTCGTAGACTGCATTCGCAACGTCTGAAATTTCAGCTCTCGTGGGGCGAGGATTGTATATCATGGACTCAAGCATTTCGGTTGCCGTAATAACTCGCTTCCCGAGAAGCCTGCACTTGGTTATAAGCTTTTTCTGCATTGCGGGGAGCATTTCAAAGGGCACCTCAACGCCCATGTCGCCGCGCGCGATCATTATACCGTCGCAATTTGCGCAGATCTGCTCAATGTTATCAAAGCCCGACTGATTTTCAATCTTTGCGATAAGCTCGATATCCTTGGCGTTGATCTGCTTCAGATATTCCTGAACGTCTATCATATCCTGCTGACAGGAAACGAAGGAGCAGGCAATATAGTCAACTCCGTTTTCAACACCAAACGCAATATCAGCCTTGTCCTGCTCGGAGAGATACTTCTGCTTCATAACCTTTCCGGGGAAGCTCATGCTCTTTCTGTCGGACAAAACTCCGCCGCAAAGGACCTTGCATACTATATCGCAATCCTTTATTTGCTCTACGCGGAAAGACAATAATCCGTTATTGAGCAAAATGACGTCACCGACTGACAGTTCATTCGCAAGTCCCTCGTAGCTTACGGAAACGCAGGTCTCGTCTCCCACTACGTCCTTGGTAGTAAAAATAAATGTATTTCCCTCGCAAAGCGATATTTTTCCGTGCTCAAAGGTCTTGATACGGTACTCCGGTCCCTTGGTATCAAGCATTATAGCAATCGGCAAATTCAAATCGCTGCGAACCTTCTTTATAAGATCTATACGTCTTTTATGCTCCTCGTAGGTGCTGTGCGAAAAATTCATTCTCGCGACGTTCATTCCGGCGCGGCAAAGACCAACGACTATCTCCTCGCTCTCGCTTGCCGGTCCTATCGTACATACTATTTTAGTTTTTCTCACTTGTCGTCCTCCGTATTACGTTACGTCTATCATACAAATTATACCACTTTTTCTCCTTCAATACAATAAAAAAATGTAAAATTTTTGCCTATTTATATATCCTTTGTTAGATCCCGCCACCCACGGTTAAGCAAAAAAGAGCCGCCCTCGCATTTGAGAGCGGCTCACGTATTCAGTTTATCAATTTGTAAGTAAAGATAAGAAGCTTATGACTTATGCAGAGAGCCATCGCGCTTCCCTTCATAACGAGCGGAACGTAGCTTGCCTTTACGAAGTGCCAAAGATTATTTCTTACAAACGCCTTGATCTCTCGCAACATTTCAGCGTTATAAGTATTATTTCTGCCCATCGCTATAACGAACGACATATATTCCGTCGTAAGATAATCCGTAGTTTCCTCGATACGTTCGGGATTGCGCTCACAGCACTCGGCATATAACTTTTTATAGTTTTCATAAGCCACGAGTGTGCTCGCGCCGTATCCGCCGCGGCTCGCGCTGTTCTCCGTCATAACGTAATGATAGCCTATTATATCGAGATAATCTATCTTATCCGTTTTTTCAAACAGCTGAAGATTCATATAATAATCCTCGCCGACAAAGTTTTTCTGCGGAAATACGACTCCCTCAAAAAGTGATTTTCGAAAAATTTTATTCCAAGGAAATGAAAACACAGCCTCACGCCGATTCATATATTTAATTGCGGTCCTTCCATCCATAGGGAACTCCTGACCGTCAAAGAAACGGCTTTTCACGTTTACCGACTTTTCGGGATACTCCGATACGTAATCAAAGAAAACCGCGTCACAGCCGCCGTCCTGCGCCTTTGCTTCAAGGCGCTCGTAAAGCTTCGGCGCTACTCTGTCGTCAACGTCAACGAACGCGACGAAATCTCCGCTCGCCGCCGAAAGCCCCGTAAGCCTTGCCTGCGCGGCTCCCGCATTTTCTTTGTCTATAACCTTAAGCCTCGGCTGCCCCTCGGAATAGGTGTGCAGTATCTCCGACGAAGCGTCACGGCTTCCGTCGTTTACCGCCACGACCTCTACGTTTTCACTGCAAAAAATGCTATCAAGGCATTGCTTGATATATCCCTCGCCGTTATAAACAGGAATAATAACGCTAACCATTCAAAACTCCTCGATCGAATTTTAGTAAACGTCCACCTCGGTTACAAGGTCTGCGTAAACCGTCCAACCCTTATGTGTCTTTTGTGCTATCCTCTCGTACTCAAAAAAGCACTTCATGGATTCCTTTTCAAGCGGACTTTCGCCCGAAAAAGCAAAGCTTATAAAAATACACCTGTCATACTTTCCGACTGCGCGGTACATTTCCCAATAACGACTTGCATAGACGATATTAATCGCCTCGCTTTCATCGTATCCGAGATAACGCTCGCCCACCTCGGAATTCCAAGAGACGTATCGCGCCTTCTCCATATGAGGATATCCAAAGCCTCCTATCAAATACTCCGCGCCTACGCTCTGGCCCACACTGGTCTCCGTGTATTCCGTGGAAAGTATCAAGCACGTATCGTCGTCGTATTTTATTTCCTTGAGAAGCTCGTCCAAGGCCTCATCAAAGTACATTATCTCTCGGTTGTACTGGGAATCAACGGAAATCGATGTCGCCGTTTTTCCACCCTCGAGAACGCTGTTATCGGCAAACGCTATTTTTCCCTCTCCCTTATCTATTGTTCCGCAGCACAGGTACATCATTGGATCTACGGTAACGTAACACTGCAACAGCGAGCACGCCGCTACAACAGCGCACAGCAACGAACGCAAGCGGCAACCCACGAGCAATCTGTCGAGAGCCTCCGGAAGAATCAAAATCAAGAGAATGACCGTCGGCATAGCGTAACGAACGTGATTGTAGGTTATGAAAAACAAAAGCGGAACGAGAGATGCCGAAATTCCTGCCAAAGCTTCAAAAAGAAGATAAGTTCTTTCATCAGAGTCTGCCTTTTTCCCTCTTATCAGACCTATAACAAATCCAACGATAACAATAAGAATTATAAGCCACGTAAAGTTAATAAAGAGCAACGACACGAGTCTGTCACGCACGTAGAAAACGTTGAAGCCAAATCCGTTGAAATTCACCCCCGGCATAGAAGTACTGATTCCATCGCTGTTGCTCGAAGCCCAACTGTTCTTCAGAAAATCGTAAAACCATAAAACGCCGACTGCAAGCACCGGCAAGGACAAGCCAGGCTCAAGCTTTTCAATAACGCTTTTTTTCTCCCTATACTTTCCAAGAAAATTTATGATCAGACGAGCCACCATAACGGTTGCCAAAATAATCGCGCCGGTCTCCTTACTAAAGCAGATCAAAATTGCGGCAAAGGCTTGAACGAACGGAAGCTTCTCTATCTCTCCCCAAAAGAAGAGCACCAAGCCCAAGACAAGATACGCCTCAAGATTTATCGACCAGGAAAGTCCAAACAAAAACGGAGAAAACGCATAGACGCACGCAAGCGCCACGCGACCGTACCAATTCCAACGCGTAAACAGCTTTTCGATTATTTGGTAAAAAAGAACCGTGCCGACAACGAGCATCAGTATATTTATAATCAAAAGAGATATCTTGGTATTTCCTACGATGCCGTTTACTATCAAAAAAACAACGGAGCAACCGTATGCGGCGTGATTTGCGGGACGGAGATTGTCGAATACGTTAAGGCTTGAATATGAAAGATTTTCAAAGTAATAGTAGTAGTCGTAACTGTCCCAACGAATCCACGAATTGAAATTTTCAAGATTAAGCAGTACGACTGCCAAAAGAACCACCGAAAGAGCAATAAATCCGACGCTTCTCTTTCTGTCAAAGACAAGCCTTGGCATCGGTTTTACGTAAATCAACTCAAATATAAAGAGCGCGACAAATATAACCGCGGCAGCGGCAGCAACAAAAGCGGACACGCACGCGCCAAAGCTCACGAGCTGACGAACGCAGAAGCACGCTAACGAGACGGCAGTTATTCCGTATGTAGCTGCAACGAGCAGAACGGCTTTAGAGTCGTGCCGTGAAAGCTCACCTCGATGCGGCATATAAAAAACATGTCCCACGAGCGACGTAGCTATTCCAAGCACGAGTCCGAGAACTATTATCCATACACGGCCCAAAAATGCGCCGAAATACAAGCAAAAAAATGAAATTATCAAGGATACCGATAACGGCATCTGAAACGTAATTTTTTCACAGACGATACGCTTTCTCATGGAACCTCCTTATACGACGATATAACGACAAATATACAAACTAAATTATAGCACACAAAAAAAATATTGTCAATTACAATTTTAAATAATATGGAAAAATTATTATAAAAATGTCAAAACTTTGTTTACATTTGTCCGATTTAGTGGTATAATTAGTCTCAAGAAGTTTTTTCACCTAAAAGGAGTCTTATTTTTCGTATATCATGTTGAAAAAAATAAAGAACTTATTTAACAAGGACAACCGCAAGAAGCTGTTGAATCTCATATACAGCATAGGAGCAACGGCGGTCTTTAATATGGTGCTCCAGTTTTTGGTCTACCCCACGTTTGAACAAAAGCTCGGAGAGGATGCTTACGGCGTCGCGCTTTCCGCAATATCGCTTCTTGCAATCGTTGCGGGTACGTGCGGATATGCCGTAAACTGCTCTCGTCTGCTTGGCGTTAAGGAAGGCAGAACGGCGAACGGCGACTATAATCTGATCCTGCTCGCAATGGGAGTCGTCAGCAGTATTATAGGAGTTATTTACCTATTTTTCATTGGAATAGCAACGCTTCCTTCTGCTCTTTTGTTTATCGCGTTGGTTTTTGCCACAATGCTTCGTTACTATTCCGAGGTCGAGTTCCGCATAAGCACAAATTTTTTCAGATATATGATATATTACGTGCTTATCTCCGTCGGTTACGTGCTTGGACTCGTCATATTCCGATATACGGATTCCTGGATAACCGCCTTGCTCATAGGAGAAGCGCTCGGCGTTCTTTTCGTCGTAATATTCGGAACGATATACAGAAGGCCTCTCTTCCGTCCCACAAAATTTTTCAAGCCCATAATAGCAAGCATCGGCTTTATTTTCCTGTCAGCTCTTATAGATAACGTGACCTTACACGCAGACAGAATTCTTTTGCTTGCCATAACCGGAGACGGCTCCACCGTTACCACCTATTATATAGCGTCGCTGGTCGGAAAAATAGTTTCTATGCTGACGCTTCCCATTAACGCGATCTTGCTCAGCTACCTCGTGCGCTACAAGGGCAGTCTCAACAAAAAGCTATGGACGGTAGCTATTGCAGGCGCACTCGGCTTTGGCGCGCTCGGCTTTGGCGCTTGTATGCTCGTTTCCCCCATACTCATAAAAATTCTCTATCCCGATAATCTCTCCGCTGTTCTTCCCTACGTTGCTCCCGCAATACTCGGACAAATATTCTATTTCGTATCGGGTATGCTTATGATAATCCTGCTCCATTTCAAGGGCGAAAAAAAGCAGTTTATCTTCAACGCCGCGTATGCCGTAGAATTTTTTGCGTGTGTTGCCATCGGTACGGCAATAGGCGGACTCGACGGCTTCGTGTGGTCGATACTCATAGCAAACGCAATAAGGTTTATAGCTGCAATCGTTTGGGGCTTTATGGGAAAAGACAAATCCTCGCAAAAAGCGTCGGTTTAATTTAAATAAAAAAAAGGTTGAGTCTCTTGCTTTATCAAAAGCTTTTGACTCAACCCTTTTTTATTCAGTTAAAGCAAATCGTCTCTCCTGCTCCGACGGTATAGCAAAGCTTCGTTTCGCCGTCGCCCGCTATAACGTGACGCTGGAAGGATATCGGAATTGCTGACGGGTTATATACCCTCGTCATATCCGCCGTCCATACGAGTCTGCGATAAGCCTCGGCATACTCGAATATCTCTATATTCGTCGCGTACCATACGTCCTCTCGGTTACCCACGTACTCGCAGAAATTTTCAATAACGTCCCAGTTTCCGTCCGCCTCGAACTCAAAGCTGTGTCCCCACAGATAAAAGAGCATCGGCTCTTTGTTCGTCGCGTTCTCAATGAATTTCTTTGCGAGCTCCATAAGATCACCGCTCGTGTGCTTACAAGTAGGATACCAACGAAGCCAATCATCGGGAAGCCTGAATTTTCTCGTTGAGGACGTCATTCTCGAATATACTATTCCCGTCGCTCGCAGAACGCCTGCGACCTCCTCGCTGTACGAAGAATCTCCGAATGGGTACGCCATTCCGCGCACGTGAGTGCCGAAATCGGCTTCGAGATTTATTCTGTCCGCAAGCACCTCACGAGTAACGCCTACGGGAGGAAGCTGTGTAAGAAACGGATGAGAATATCCGTGCACCGCCACCTCGTGTCCGCTGTTCTTGTAAACCTCGATAGCCCTCTCGCGAGTCATTCGGCGGCACGCCTCTCCCGCTGCAAAGGTCTTACCCTCCGGGGAATAAAGTCCCGTGCTCAAATTGAATGTCGCCTTCATTCCGTTCTTGTCAAGAATATCTATAAGCCTTATATCCTGCTCGGATTGATCGTCGTAGCTAAACGTTACCGCCTTAACGCGCTCCTGCGGAAATCTCAAATTTATTCTTACGGCAGTCATTTTATCAACGCCTCTTTCAAAATCAAATTATCGTCTTAAGCTTATCGGCGCACAGCTTTGCAATAAACTGCGCTCCGTTTTCATTGGGATGAATACCGTCTGCCGAATAGTACAGCGGCTCGGGCTGTGTTTTCATCGCCTCGTCAAACAGCTCCTTCAAGGGAATAAAGCCGTCGGCGTATTCGTCGGCAAGCTTCTTTATCGCAGGAACGATTTTTTCCACGTCCGAGCGCATAGGCTCGCCTCTCTCGTCGGTCAATGAGAACAGCTTTTTAATATCCGCGTCAAGAATAAACGGAGAAAGCATAAGTATCTTTGCCTTGGTATGCTTGCGAAGCTGTATAAGTATCGAGCGGTAATTAAGCTCCAGCTGCTCGTCGGAGGTCTCGATATGCTTCTCGCCCGTCTTGTAGCGTCTGCCGATATCGTTTATTCCTATCAAGAGTACTATAACGTCAGGCTCAAAGTCTATCGCGTCACCGTACAGTCTGTCAAAAAGCTGTCCCGTTCGGTTTGCGCTGATACCCATATTTATAAACTCAAAATCCCTGTTGGGAAATTCCTCCGTCAGCATTTTTGCGGTTCTGACGGCGTAGCCATGTCCCAAGTCGTGATAATTTCTTTTGTCGTGACCTGCATCGGTAATGCTGTCACCAATAAAAAGTATTCTCATAAGCATCTCCTTATCAGTACTTAATGCTTATTTCAGCGCATACGGGAAGATGGTCGGACGGATATTTTCCGTTCACGACGTTATCCCATTGCTCGTACTTTTGAACGGTAATACAGTCAGACGTTACGAAAATGTAATCGAAAACGCTTGAGCCAATTGCATCAAACGAGCTGTTAACGTCGGTCGTGCCTATATTTATAGTCTTATCTGCGATGCTCGAGCAATATTTAAAGCGCGTATTCGTAGACATACCCGAAATAACGCCGCTGGACTGTCCCTCGTTAAAGTCGCCTCCGATGATTATGGGGAGCTCAATATAATTCGCGGCAAAGCTCTTGAGGACCTCCGCCTGCTTCTTTCGTACCTCTTTCATCGCAGAATGCGCGTCCGCATCGTTGCTTCCGTCGAGGTGAACGTTCACGTACATAAGCTCCTCTCCGCTCGTCTTGTCCTTGAGTATTACGTACGTAAATGTCTTGTAGTGCTTTGCGTCCTTATATTTTGACATGCGGTCGGGCGTATCCGAAAGCCATTTCGTCGCCACCTCAACGAGCTCAAACTTATCCTTGCGGTAGAAAACGGGATTGTACGACGCATCTGACGAGTTATCAACGGGCTTGCCCTCTGCGCAAGCATAAGCGCCCGCAATATCCGAGTCAGCCTTAAACTTATTTATCCAATCCATTCCCGCCTCGTTAAGTCCGAATATATCGGGATTCTTCTCCTTAACGCTGACTATTACGTCGTCGGGATTACGCTTTGCTTCGTTAAGATCGTAATAAACGTTATAGTTCATAACGGAAAGCGAGAATTGATTTATCTCGAACACCTTGGATTTTTCAAGGCTGAAGGATAGACTATCGTTTGATTCTTCCATAAGCGAGATAAATTTTCTGAACGCCATATAAAAGTCGGTTCTGCTGTTACCGGAGATCCAAAGGCTGTTGCCCGTAACTCCAATATACGCCTTTCCGCTCTTGTAACCAGCCGATGATCTTTCAGCGCGCATACCGTCGCTTACGCGCGTGCTCTCGCCAATAACAATCTCGTACTCGCTTGCAGCCTCCTCGTCACTAACTACGGGAATGACGAATCCGGTCTTTTCACTTATCCAAGCCTGAATATATTTTGCGGCGTCGCTCTCACCCTTAACTCCCGTATAGGGGAAAACCAGGGTATATTTGCTGATATCCTCACCGTTTACCGTAAGATTTGCGTACTCGTACGAGCCGCCGCTTACGTTTTTGTCTCCCGATTTAAGAAGAACTCCGTCCGCTTTATCAAGCACGTCAAGCTTAAACCTCATAACCCCCTGCTCGGTGTTTTCGGAAGAATGTCCGAGGATAACGAGCCTTTTACCCTCAAGCGCATAACCGTAATCGTCCACCTTAAGAGTGGAATAAAGAAGCTCTGCCTCTGCTCTTTGGACGCGACCTACGCAAATCTCGTATTCCGCTACTCCGTCGGTTTCCTTGTCCGTTTTGATATCAAGCTTCTTTCCAATAGCTTTTTCGATTATACCCTGAAGCTTGAGCGCAACGTCCTTCATATCATCGTCGTTTTTAGGAACGACTATCGTATACGAGGAAAGAAGCTCTGACGTCAGCTCAAAGACCGCTTCATCTTGCCCGTCGTCGTTTTTACAAGCGGCAAACGAACAAACAATCTGACAAAGTGCTAAAATAAGCGTCAGTGCCTTCAAAATCTTTTTCATTTTCTGTTCTCCTTTTTGATAATCTCCATCTCAACGATAAATTCCGTATCCCTGCACTTATCCGTATCGATTATGCAAATTCGTCCCCAGCCGCACTCGGTGTTCTGCTTTTCTTCAGTATCGTAATTTGCTCCGTCAACGAAAAACTCACGTCCCTCACCGCCAATAAGCTCGATTTTTGCATTAGCGGGCGCAAGCACGCGACAAACGAGCGCGCAGTCCCCGTTCTCAATAACTACACCGTTATCAACAAGTCTCGGCTCGGTAAGAGAGTGTATGTTAAATGCCTTTGTGAAATCCTCGGATTTCGCACTTACAATATCGTGAACCGTCAGAATACCGCAGTCGCCGCGTTTCGGCTCCCAGCGCATGCTTCTTACTACCTTGTCGCAGGTATGACAGTAAGCCTCACTCATGTCGCCCACTATCTCGCAAAGCTCATCGCTCTCCACGTGGGAAAGCACCGTTGCCATCTTATAGTATTCCTGCCATTCCGCAAGCGTTTTCGGCTCCTTTGCGCCGCGCGGACGTCTCATACCGCCGTCGTAAGGCGCGTCCTCTCGCCACTCGCCGTAGGTGGGCTTTGCGGGATCGTAAACGGTAAGGCAGTTATGAGCAATAGTTTTTATCGTATAATTTCTTCTGTGCAGGGTATGGTAGCTGTCGTAAACGCCGGAATCGGTTGCAAGCGCGCCGCCGCAGTATACCTGGAAGCAGCCCATATCAAGATGGTCGTGATTAGAGCCCCAAAGCTCGCCGATCTTCATAAGCACGACTCTCTCGCCGTCGTTCCATACGGTAATACCGTTAGGTGAACCGAAATACTTATACGGCAGCATAGGCTTTTCTGCCTTCATTGGAGTAAGAGCGTTCCAAACGAGATAAACAGTAGGCGAGAAAAGCCCCTCGCCATAGGAGCCGCCTACGTAGTAATCTATTCCTCTGTGCGTGGGAACGAGATATTCTCTGTCAAGTCCCTCGAGGAATACCTTTTTATATCTCTCGTCGCCCGTGTACGCCCACGCAAAGAACATGGGCATTGCAAACGGAGCGTTTCTCGTATACGGCGCTTTGGTCTCAAAGAAATCGTCGCCTATTCTTATTGCCTCTCCGTCGGGGCGCGTAAGATACAAAAAGCTCTCCGCAAGCTCTCCGAGCTTATCGGTAAATACTCTTTTTCCGCTCATTGAATAGAGCAGCAGCTCACCCCACAAAAGGCAGGTATATCTGTACGAGCCGTACGCAGGGCCCTGGTGATGATATCCACCCGCAAACATAAAGTCGTAAGACGGCACGTACTCGTCTATAATTCTTCCCGCGCAAAAATCGTAAATGTCGGGGCGCTCGTCGTATGCGGCAATACCGAGAGAGAGCAGATCGCGCAAAAGCTGCGCCTCTGCGCCGTGACCGCTTATAGCCGCCTGCTTGGCAGGCGGATATCCCATCTCAAAATACTTCTCCGCCATAGCCTCGCATCTTGTGACTATGACCGTCTTTTCTTCCTCCGTAAGGTAAGAATAGCACCAGTCGTAGACCTCGGAGCTAACGAATATAAGATGTCCGCTCCAGCGCGCCTTCATTATTCCCTTATCAAACTCGGAGTTTTCAAGAAGAAATATTGCAGACTCAATGGCGTCTCTTGCATCAGTACCGTCACCCGACAAAAGAGCCTTGAGAGCCTTTGCCTCAACTGCAAGATATTCAACCAGATCGTAAGTACCGTACTCGGGATCGGCGCCCTTGCAAAGTATTTTTTCCTCGCAAAGCTCCTTCCAAAGTACTACCGCCTCACGGCACTCCTCGCGCTTAAAATTTTCCTTTATCCTATCAATATCCGCACGTCTTACCATAAGCCTCGGATGCTCACAGGGCGGCGTTATATAAGGCTTATTATAGGGAGAAGTCAGCATATTACCTCCATTCCGTCATACGACACCTCAAAGCCGAGGGGCTCTGCTATTTCGCAAAATTCCTTATAACCCACGGACAAGCCGTTGTGTGAAAAGTGGTTAAGAATAAATTTCGTATTTTCGTCGGCAAGTCCGAGCTCGTAAAGCCTTTGGCGGCATCTTTTATTCTCACCAAGATACATATGCGAGTATTTTTCTATATACTCCTCCGCGCCGCCGGTGCAGTCAAGCGAAACCAAATCAAATTTAACGCCGACCTCTTTAAGATATTCCCACGTTTCTTCGGGGAACGTCTCCGTGTCGTGCGCGTAAAGAAGCGCCTTGTCTGCGTCCTCGATCATGTAAAAATACGGATTTTTCGTACCGTGCTTCGCCTTGAGCGCAGTGATCTTAAGACCGCAAAGCGAAAAAGGCTCAAACGGCAAAACAGTATGCAGCTTTAATCTGTCGTTGACGCTCTTAAACGGACCGTCAAATCGATCCGGAATATCCTCGCTTCCCCAAAGATGAAAGCCCTCGTAGTCCTCGGGAAGCACTGAATTTCCTTTTCTTAAATGATGAAGCTCCCACGGAAACGTATGGTCGCCGTGAACGTGCGTAATTATGCAGCTGTTAACCTTGCTCAAGTCAATTCCGTGCTGCGTACAGTGGCTGAACGCATCGCTCGGAAAGTCAATAAGCAAGCAGTCGTTTACGATAGCCTGCGAGCGAGTGCGTATCTCTCTGCCGCCCCTCTCTCTCGCATTCTTACAAACCTCACATCGGCAAAACAGACTCGGCACTCCCTCTGCCGCCGCAGTTCCTAAAAATTGAAGCTTCATATTTTTATCCTCTTTTATCCTCTTATTTCGTTATACTTGTTCCAAACTCGCTCAAACCACAGGTCTCTTTCGGGTATAGGTCTTACGGGTACGCGGCAAACGCCGATGCCCTCGGTCTTGGTAACCGTAACTATCTGTCCTCTGCCCTCCGTATTTTCCTCGACGGGGAGTCTGTCCATAAAGTCCGTTCCGTCAAGCACAAAGCCCGAACCGCGCGAGCCAAACTCTCTCGCGGTGTAAAGAATAGTCGTTGCTACCGCCTCTTGCATACGGATTATATCAAGATTTTTAAACAGAGACGGTATTTCGGAATATTCCTTCCAAAGATTGTCCTCCGAAAAGCTTTCTATGTCCGCTCTTATTTCTGCAATCGAGCCACTCATGACCGCAATATCACGCAAGAAAGCAAAATCACGGCTCATTCTCTTGCCGTAGCGGCTGCGCATATTTTTAAGAGTAGAGCCATCAGCCTTCGTCTTTTCTATAAGCGCGTTCGCTCTGTCAACGGCTGCTTTCGCAATGCTCTCAAAATTATCCGATACGGTGTTGTCGCTATGATAAACGATGTGCTCCGCCGCTCTCATGCTTCCTACCTGACAGGAATTGAGTGCGCTTCCGCCCGGGCGGAAAATACCAAGGCTTCCCGCTGCCTCTCCGACGGTATAAAAGCCCTTGATATTAGTCTGCCAGTTGGAGTCTATACGAACCCCGCCGTTGTTGTGCTGCGCGCAAACCGCCACCTTAAGCGGCTCTTTGGTTATATCAATGCCGTGATCGCGATACAGCTCTATCGCTCTCGTGTTCATTTTGCGAAGTCTCTCGATGGGCAACGCGATAAGGGCGTCGGAGTTCTTCAAATACTCATACGACACCTCGTCAAGAATCTCAAAGCCACCCTCAAGGCCCCACGGCTCACGGGTAAAGTCCATATAAACGTCTCTGCCGAGTATTGCGCTCTCGCGGTAAACGAGCAGGTCGATATAGGACGAGCCGTGTATTTTGCGCACGTCAAAAGGCCATTCGTATCCCTTGAGGAATATATTTTTCAGCATTTCGGTGGGAGTCTCAAAATATTCCTTCAAGAACTCTCTTTCCACCCCGTCCTTGTCGATAGAAATATATCGAGGTAAAACCTGCTGATAGGTTCCAGATACGTTCCAACGGAAGTCCGTTGACGCAAGTCCGTACTGCCACTCGGAAAGATTGCCGAAGGTCGCGCCTGCCTCAAGCGCCAAGGAGGAATTTCCCGTGTGGGAGAGCGGATATACGTTGTCGGCGTAAATAGCCGCAGGGCCACCCGTCGCCAAAACTACGTGAGGCGCGCGAACGGCGATATACTCCACACCGTCCTTTTTTCTGTTATTGATGGCAAGAACGCCCGTAACCGCGCCGTTATCCGTAAGTATATTTATGGCCTGCGCGTTGTCAAGTATACGAATTCCCTTTTTCTCAACGGACGCCTCAAGCACCTCGGTCATCTTCTTTGAGGTGTAAGGTCCTATCGAGGTTGCTCTGCAATAGGGATCGTGGTCAGTCTTATAACCGACGTATTCACCGAAATCGTTGGTAGGAAAGCCCACTCCGAGATTTGCAAGCTTCATAAAGCAACGCGCGGAGTTTGCCGCCTCGCAAAGAGCAACGTCACCGTCCATAGCGCCGCCGTCAAAGAGGGTACGTGCCATATTCATAGCGCTATCGCCCTCGTCACCCGCCAAGGAAAGCTTATAATAGGTCTGCTTATCGCTTCCCGTGTTTCTCGACGTTCCCGCGTTCTTGCGCTCCGTCATTATCGCTATATTCTTAAAGCCAAGGTCGTAAAGCCAGTCTGCGCAGTTGTATCCCGCGCAGCCCGTGCCTATTACCACCGCATCAAAATCGTATATTTTCATAGCGACTCACAGTCTGCGGATATGGAATCCGCCGTCAGCGTTAAGCACGGTTCCCGTGCCGAAATCAAGCAAGCCGCTTGCCGCCGCTACAACGCATTTTGCTACGTCCTCGGGAGTTCCCCAACGCTTAATGGGCGTAATTCCCTCTGCAATAAGCTTGTCGTACTTTGCCGTAACCACCTCTGTCATGGGCGTCTTTATAATGCCCGGACGAACCTCAAAAACGGGAATGCCGTACTCCGCAAGCTTGTCTGCAAAGAGAGTGGTTATCATAGAAACTCCCGCCTTGGAGATACAGTATTCACCTCTTGATACGCTGGACGTATAGCTCGAATTTGAAGCTATATTGACAATGCGGGGGATATAATCCTCCATACCTTTATCAAGATACTTTATCATAAGATTTGCAAACGTCTGGCACATAAAGAAGGTGCCCTTGGTATTTATACCTACGACTCTGTCAAAGCTTTCCTCGGTAGTCTCGAGTATATCGAGTCTTACCTTGCAGGCAACTCCCGCGTTATTTACGAGCAGATCGAGTCTGCCGAATTTTTCGTCTACGTAATTGGCAAGAGCCTCTCTGTCCTCTGCCTTTGATATGTCACACTTAAAATAATTCTCCACGTCCATACTCGAAAATACGTCCGAATAAACGACCGTATATCCCTCTTTTTCAAGAAGGGCGGCGATGCCGTTGCCTATTCCCTGATATGAACCCGTAACCAATGCTATTTTTTGCATAATACCTTCTCCTCGTAAAGTTTTTTATAGTAACCGTTAAACACTGCGCAACCGGAAACGCATTTTGCTCTCATAAGCTCCGTACACTTGGAGCACGCAACACAACATTTTTTATAATCAAAATTTCCGCTTAAGTAATCCGTATAAAGCTCGGGATACGCAAGAGACATACGTCCGTAGCCTACGAAGTCACACACTCCGTTCTCAAGCAACGACTCGGATACCTCCATAAGCTCCTTGCGGTAATAAGAAAGTCCGCTGCCGACGATGGGAAGTGAGGGGAACTTCTCCTTAAGATGCTTCTGCACGGTAACGAAACGCTCAAGTCCGACCTCCGGCGCCTCGGGCGGAGTATAAGCTCCACGCTTAAAGGGCCTGTTGATGTGCGGATTATAATAAGGATTGCCTATGGTAACGTTTAGCATCTCAATGCCGCAGTCAATAAGTCCCTCTACGAGCATATCGCTCTCGGTAAGATCAAGCACGTTATCCTCGGTCGTTCCAAATCCGTTGGGCTTTGCAACCATGTCCGAAAGCCCTACTCTTGCAACCATAGCGATCTTATCACCGATCGCCTTCTTTACTTCTCTTGCGCAGTTAAGATAAAGCCTCGATCTATTTTCAAAGCTGCCGCCGTATCTTCCCTCTCGCGTAAACGCAGAAAGCATTTCGGAAAGAAGATAGCCGTGGCACGCCTTTACGTCTACTGCGTCAAAGCCCGCCTCTATCGCGAGTATTGCGCTATTAGCGTAAAGCGCGGGAAGTGTGTCGAGGTACTCGTCCGTCACGACGTTTTCATCCGTTACGGGGCGCTTTTCCTCATATACCGAGTTTCGGTAAGCAATCATAGGAACGATGCTCTGTCTGCCCGAATGGGTAAGCTGAAGCACGAAAAATTGCTTAATACCCGTTTTCTCCTCCGCAATCTCTCTCATTTCACGAAGAAGCGACTTGAAGGCGTCCATGTTTTGCTCCGTCAGCATCATCTGACCTACGTTGGTTCTGCCTTCGGGACAAACCGCGTTAGCCTCAAACCAAACGACGCCTGCGCCCGACGCCGCCGCCTTCTTGTATTTTGCTATGGTCAGCTCGCTCGGCGAGCCGTCAGAGTTGCAATCACAGCCCTCCATAGGCTGAAATACGACTCTGTTTGGGATTGTTAATCCGTTAAGTATGTATTCGCTGTTTATCATTTTTCCACCGCCTATCAATAAATTCCCGTCCACGAATCCCCCGAGCTTGACAAAAACGAAACCTGATCGTTTAATTCAATAGTCATTTCGGGCGCCGTATAAATTTTGTTTTCCATTTGCGTCTCCTTTTATTTTTATAAATCATTTTATCATATTTTCGCTCAAAATAGTTTAACTTTATTGCTATTTTTAGGTGTTTTATTATAAAATATTGTTGACTTTAAGATTCCGACTGTTCTATAAGTCAAAGCACTGCTTATTTTACACTATATTGCTGTATTTTTATAACATTTTCGAATGTTTTTACACCTATTTTGTATTTTTAGTAATTTTGTATTGCAATATTTTTTAATTGGGTGTATAATGTTTTCAAAATGCGATATGGAGGTAATCATGTCAAACGCACTTTATACGCCAACTGCGGACTTTAAAATAGAGCGTTCTCCCTTGACCGTTCTGCAAACGGACATGCACTATCACCATGCCTATCAGCTATATTACGCAATCGAGGGCGAGCACGAATATCTCATAGAAGATACCTTTTATAAAATATCGAAGGGAGACCTCGTCTGGCTCCCCGTCGATACCGTTCACTGTACCGACAGAAAAAGTGCTTCCCGCTTTCTCGTATATTTCAAGCCGTCGTTTATAAACAAATACGTCCAGCCGCTGATGCGCGACAAGCTGCTCGGCAGCACGCCATTCGTGTTTCACGGTGACGCAAGCACCGACGCGAGGCTTGGCGAGCTGTTCAACAAGCTGCATTCCGAATACGCAAGACAGCAAAAACAGCCCCAATACGCAGACGAGCTACTGCTCGTAAAATATCTGCTCCAGATAATGTTCCTGCTTTATACCGCAGAAAACGTATATAGGCCCGCGATCCCCGAGGACAACAGAATGTCCAATATCCTGAAATACGTCAACGAAAACTACCCTTATATTTCGGGAATGGATGAAATAGCGGGAAAATTCTATATATCAAAATACTATCTGTGCCATCTTTTTAAAGAGCACATGGAGGTTTCTTTTATTTCTTATCTCAACACTATAAAAATCCGTGCGGCGTGCGAGCTGCTGCGAACGGGAGAGCTTCCGCTCTCGCAAATAGCAACGAGCTGCGGCTTTAATTCCACGCCCTATTTCTGCAAGGTATTTAAGGAAGAAAAGGGAATCTCTCCAAGTCAATACAGAAGGCAGGCGAGATAAGCTTTAAATTTCAAACGACTCCCCGTCGTCGGGCGTCAAAATCTCAAAGGGATACGCGCCCTTCACGCTCTCAATATCCGCGTAACGCGCGGGCTTTGCGTGTATGAAAAATACTCTTTTGGCGTGGCACGAATCAAGATGCGGACGAAGCTCGTCCATAGTAAAATGGGCAAGCTCGCAAACGAAGCCGTCTATATTCTCCTTGATAACGTCGGGCATATCTCCCTTTTTTAATCCGTGAGACATATCTCCGCCGAAAAGCACGCGCTTCTCACCCTCGGTAACCAAAACGGCATAGGAATTTTTCATGTGCGCCACGGGAATATACTCGACCGTAATATTTTCATCGCTGTAAACGACTCCCTCGCAGGGTACCTTGAATTTGAGGCGTTCCTCGTCAATATGCCCATCCCCCGACGTATATATCCACCTCGCGGTCGCGTCAATATGCTCCTGCTCCGTGATAAAAAACTCGGCGCTCGACTTTTTATAATACCAATTCATAAGATCGGCAAGATGCACTATTCCCACGGTATGGTCGCTGTGAACGTGCGTCGTAAACACTGCCCTCAAATCGTTTATGCTTTTGCCGTTGCCGACCATAAAGTCAACCATCGGCGCACCTGCATCGATAAAATATACGGCGCCGCCCGATTCGAGCATCATGCAGGTACAAAATCTGTTCTTCTCCGGCACTCCGTGAGAGGTACCGACAAACGTAATTCTCATAACGGCTCCTTAACTCTTTGACATTGTTGCCGCCTGCTTGCGCGTTATCTCGTGCGCAAGCGGCTTTCCGAGATCCACGTATCCTGCCGCCTCAAGCAGAAGCGAGCGGGTTATATACGTTCTCATATCTATCGTCGGTCCCGCCATATGAGGTATCATCATAACGTTATCCAGCCCATAAAGTGCGCAGTCCTCCTTGGGGGGCTCCTCCTCAAAAACGTCAAGCACAGCGCGGAAGCGTCCCTTTGCAAGCTCTGCCTCAAGAGATCTTTGATTTACCACTCCGCCGCGGGAGGTGTTCACAAAGAGCGCGCCGTCCTTTATGCGGGAAAGCAGCGGCGTGTCTATCATGTGGTAGGTCGCATCAAAGAGCGGCGTGTGCAGGCTGATTATATCACATTCCTCAAAAATACGCTCAAGCGACGCCGCCTCAAGTCCGTATTTTTCTACGTCCTCCGAGGGTAACGGCTTTATGTCGTAAACGAGCAAGGATACCTGAAACTGCGCAAGTATTCTGACAAGCTTCCTTGCGATAGTTCCGTAGCTTACGATACCGATTTTTTTACCCATAAGACCTGCGGTATACCACGGCTCCGGTCTCCACTTTTTCTCAAGCTTAAGCTCCCTCGAATATTTGGGGATATCTCGCAAAGCGCACAGGATATACGCAAGAGTTCCCTCTGCGACCGACTCCGCGAAATAGTCGTTTGCGGATATTACTTTTATGCCGCGCTCCCACATCTCGTCACTGACAAAAGGAACTACCGTTCCGCCAAGATGAGTAAGAAGCTTGAGCTTCGGCGCATTTTTCAGTATCTCGGCGTCAAGACGCGGAGAGCTCCACAGAGTAACGTAGTTTTCGCAATCCGCAATTTGCTCCGCGACCTGCGCGGCAGTCATACGGTGATTGCTTTCGTTCCATATTGCTCCGCCAAGGCGCTCGGCAAGCTCGATATTTTCCTTGTTGAAAAAGGTATTAAAGGTCTCTCCTCTTGATACTGATATAAGTGATTTCATAGCGGCTCTCCTTAACGATTTTATATCTTTAATCTCATTATACCATATATAAACCGTTTTTTCAATAAAAATATTGCTGTTTATAG
>JAZQTY010000227.1:0-14037 GCA_045631025.1 Eubacteriales bacterium | reverse complement strand
CCTCCGACTTGTTACTACCGCCACAACAAAATTCGGAAATCTCGTAACAGTTTACGATATGGAAAGAACAATTTGCGATATGGTTAAAGCACGTTCAAAAAAGGATGCTCAAATATTTTTATATGCAATTAAAGAATACTCTCGCTCAAAGAAAAAAGACATCAGTAAGCTTATGAGATATGCGGAACGTTTGGATGTAGCAGATGAAGTAAGGACTTATATGGAGGTATTGCTGTGATAAACACTTCAAGACAATTAAAGGACAAGATAAAGAATCTATCAGGCGGTAACAGCTTAAAAGCACAAACGCTTATAAGAAAATATGTAATGGAACGCTTTCTTGCCAGAGTTGCGAAATCAAAATATCAAAACAACTTCATTTTAAAGGGCGGTATGCTTATATCCGCTATCGTTGGTGAAGATGCGAGAAGCACAATGGATATTGACACTACGGTACAATCGTTGCCGTTGACAAATGAAGATATACAAAGAATAATAAATGAAATTGCCTCTATCGACTTGGGAGATAACCTTACATTTACCTTGTCAAATACAGAAACGATAAGAGACGATTTCGACTATCCCGGAGTACGTGTCACTTTAAAGGTGATTTTTGAAAAACTAAAAGAGACCGTTAATATTGATATCTCCACAGGAGACGAGATAACTCCGTCCGCAGTGCAATTTACTTATCCAATGATGTTTGAACAAGAAGAAATAAGAATATGGTCATATAATCTCGAGACTTTACTTGCTGAAAAGCTACAAACTGTTTTGGCAAGGTCGGTAGCCAACACTCGTATGAGAGACTTTTATGATATATACATCCTATGGAATTTAGAAAACGACTCAATAGACAGAATGCTTTTGAGAGATGCATACAAGGCAACCGCTCATAGTAGAAACACAGAAGGCTTAATTAACGATGCAGAGCAAATCATGGAAGATATTGCGATCAGCGAACATATGGAGATGCTATGGGATAATTATAAGAAATCCAATAGCTATGTAGGTGATCTCTCATGGAACGATGTGTTAGATATTGTCACCAATATAGTATTAGACGAAATAACGGAAGCGCCACGAAGCGAACACGGATTCGAAATGACTATGCTCTAACGACTCAAAATTTGCGTCGCTGTAATCAAATATAAGGGCGAGAACAGAAACAAAAATTCTGTACTCGCCCTAAAACTTTTTTGACGCTTTTTTGACGCTCTAACTATACGGCTGCTGCTTTTTTGATGCTATAATTTTTCTCACGCCTTATTGCTGTCAAATTAATTTCAATATTGGTGTTTTAAATATCAATATAACAACCAATCTGCAATATCTACAATTTGCACACACTCATGTTGGTATTTATTATGCCTCGTACACGCGATAATCATCTTTGGATATGCGTCCTTTATCTGCAACAAAGGAGACATCTCCCGCTCAAAGGTTTTAACATCGCTACTATTATCCGATGCCTGAATATAAATTTTCTCATTACGTCTGATAACTACAAAATCTATCTCTTTTTGTAAAGCACTCCTATGTAAACCGCATACCTCATAACCGCTGCGTAAAAGCTCTATCGCAACAATATTTTCAAGCATTCTTCCATAATCTATATTTTATGTACTCAATTTAGCGTAAACCTATAAAAATCAGTTTGGAAATTTACATTCCAAGCTGATTTTTTGTTTGGCAATTTATACAAATATCCGTATCATCTATATAAATTATCTCAAAGATGTTGACACGAAATTGTTTTTGTGATATACTTGTAACAAAGTTATAAATATATGCAACAAACACTGACTTAACGGCAATGGTATTTTATTTAAGGGAATGGTGGTGGATATTAAATCAGCAGGGTTGCGATATTGTAATACAATGCAAAGCTACATAATTCAAAGAAAGGAAAACAATCATGAAAACCACAAAATTTTTGGCGTTGTTGTTAGCTGTCGTTATGTGCTTGTCGGTCGTTGCTTGTAACGATGATACAACCACAGCAGACAGCGAAACGGAAACACAAGCCGTCAGCGATACGTCCGCCGATACTCAAGCAAAGGATACGGATAGCGATGATGACGACGGCGACGGTGATTTGGTTCTCGGAGGAGACTTCTCTGGTGAAAAGCTCCCCGACGGACAGGTCATCTACTTTGAGGACTTCCAAAATTATAGCAATACTACTGATAACTCGGCACTTACAACTCTCGGTTGGAGAAAAATGACCGTAGATGCTGACAAGGTAATGGGTGAGGCGGACGTTAAGTTTGATTTTGAGAATGGCAGACTTCACGTAAATTCATGGAACTCGGGAGATGCAATTCCCGGACACGCCTTCTATGCTATAACTCAGGCGAACGACGATGTTATGAAGACTCTTATGCCCGGTGGATACACCTTGCGTTACGATATAGCTTATACCCCTGACCTGTCCGGTGCTAAAAACGCGTTGACATCTATTATTATGGATATCAACGAAAATAGCTGGACTGATGCAGCGTTTTTGCCCAACGGAGTAGGTCTTTACGAGAACGTCACCGCAGGAAAGGCGTACAAATTAAACGCCTCCTCCATAGCCGTTGGCAATACGCTTGGAAGCAGTATATCGGGCGTTCTGTTAAACAAAGCTCCCGATAATAACACAATACCCATGCTCAACGTTTCGGTTACCATAATGGTAAAGGTCGATCCCACAAAGGGACCGATATACTATGTAAAGAAATCCGCAGATCCCGATACCGCCTTCGTTAAGGTTGGCGAGGCTACGATGGATAACGGTTACGTAGGCTGGATGGCGGCTGCCTCCAGAGCGTTGGCGCTTCACACCTGCAAGGGACTTAACGCATATTACGATAACATACTCGTATATAGCGGACTCGGCGACTGCCCCGTTACTATCGTTCCCGACAATTTCAGCGGAAGCACGGCAGGACAGGAAGCAGGCAACGGAAAGATATACTATTTTGAAGATTTCAATCGCGAAAATTCCTTTGCCAACAACGTAATGCAGTTGGATACCGTTGCGGGCACGAGCGAGCAGCTTATGCAGGATCTCGGTATTACCTGCGTGAGCGACGGCGGACTCACCACTTATATGTGGATAGACAGCGGACGCTTGCTTATCAGTAACTTCTCCGGCTATGAGGGAGACAACAGAGTAAAGGATACGACGGGAAAATATTCCTTCTTTAAGATAGCGGCTCTTGACGATGCTGTAAAGATGGCTGCGCTTTATAACGAAAAATTCACAATACAGTATGATATCGCTTACGGTTGTAAGGATGTTAATGGTGACGGAGTACTCGATATGGATACCGCATCATGGGCAGCAATGTTTGATATAATACTTAATATGGACGGTGCGAACGGCGTTGCTTGCGGAGTTGCCGCAGGCGGACATGTACGTCTTGACTATCTCACCACCGACAACGCAGGCACGACTAACGAGCTTCTTACAGACATTTCGCTTATGAACAGAGGTCAGGCTCTCGGAAATAAGCTTCGCGAATCTGACGTCGGAGCAATCACCGTAAGAATAGTCGTTGATCCCGCTACGGACACCATAAAGCTTTACGCAAAGACCGCAGGAATGAGCAGCTTCCTGTGCATAGCAACGTCAACCACGCTGTCCGATGGATACGAGTCCTTGGCGGCGGCAACAAGCAATTCTATCGGATTTGCTCTTCAGTACGGTAACAACGCCCTTCTTGATAATCTTATCGTTTACAGCGGAAACGATAATCCCCCCGAAACCAACAATCAGGATAATTATTACAAAGCGCAGTAATTGAGAATTTAAAGGAGAATTTTATGAAAAATACATATTCAGATCCTAAAATTCAATTTATAAAATTCCAGCTCGCTGACGTTATTACAACCAGCGGTGATCCCGACCCTGCCGAGAACGATCTCGCATGGGCTTTGGAAATGTAATTGGTTATAGGAGGTATCATTATGAAAAAAATAATATCTTTTGTACTTGCAACGGTAATGTTGCTCGGTATGTTCAGCATCGGAACGCTTGCAGAAGCTCCTCTTACGCTTGATATGAGGGCAGTAGAGGGCGCATCCGTACGTATAGGCGATGTTGCCGGAATACGCTTCCAGACCATGATAAACAAGGCAGAGCTTGACGCTCTCGTCGAAGAAAACGGCGCTTCAAGCGTTGAGATAGGCACTCTCATTACACCCACGCAGTACGTTCAGGGTGCAGGTGCGTTTACCATGGCGGCTCTTGATGCTTACAAGGAGCTGAAAGGCTTTGAGAACGTTGCTTACGTAAAGGTAAAGGCTACCTACGCAAAGCCCTTTGGCACTAAAACGGTCGATGGAACGGAATACTATATTTACGCAGGCTCACTTGAGAATATTCTTGACGCTAATGTAATGCTCGACTTTTCGGGTATCGGCTACGTTAAGGTTGGTGACGAGGTCGTTTACGCAGAGTACAACGAGGCTGATTCTTCAAGAACGGTCGGCTACGTTGCATACCGCGCGTATCTTGCCAACGACAAAAATCTCGGAACGGACGGAAAGTCCTTGATAGACAAGTTTGCAAATAAGTTCCTCGTATCCGCTCGCGGAAGCGGCGTACCCGATATTGCAAACGTGTTCTATTATGAGAACTTTAACGATTACGAAAATTCCTTTGAAAACAACGTAATGGATTTGAACACAGTAAGTGGTATCAGCCAAGAACTTATGGCTGATCTTGGCATCACTTGTGTAAGCGACGGCGGTCTTGTCAATTATATGTGGATAGATAGTGGACGTCTGCTGATCAGCAATTTCTCAGGATACGACGGAGATACGAGAGAGAAGGATACAACAGGAAAATATTCCTTCTTTAAGATAGACGCGCTTGACGACGCCGCAAAGATGGCATCGTTGTATGGCGATAAGTTTACGATTCAGTACGACGTTGCATACGGTAATAAGGACGTTGTTCCGGGTAGCGGTGGTCTCGAGCAGGATATTGCATCTTGGGCATCAATGCTTGACATTATACTTAATATGGATGGAGCCAACGGAGTAGCATGCGGTGTTTCAGCAGGTGGGTTCCTTCGCTTTGATTATCTTTCTACTAACGCAGAAGGAGTAACCACCGATAAGCTTCTTATAGATGAATCGTTGTTTGCAAGAGGAAAGGTATTTGGTAACAAGCTCCGTGAGAATGACGTTGGAGCGATTACAGTAAGAATTGACGTAGACCCTGAAACTAATGCAGTGCAGGTGTATGCAAAGCTTCCTACTCATAACGTATTTACCTTAATAGCGACGGCAAGTACAACCTCTGCGGGATATAGCGACATGGTTAATGCTACAAGTAAATCTATCGGTCTTGCGCTTCAGTACGGTACTAACGCATTCATTGATAACTTGATCGTTTATAGAGGTGTTTCGGTTAAAAACGGAGCTGATGGCGGAACGGTATATTATTCTGAGAGCTTTGATTATGCAAATTCTTTTGAGAATAACATAATGGACGTAAATACCGTTAACGGCATTAGCACGGAGCTTATGCAGCAGCTCGGAATTACATGTGTTAGTGACGGCGGAATGACCAACTATATGTGGATAGATAACGGTCGTCTTATGATCAGCAGCTTCTCTAATTTTACCGGTGATACGAGAGCAAAGAATACGACAGGTGAGTATTCCTTCTTTAAGATAGATGCGCTTGATGATGCTGTAAAGATGGCTGAATTGTACGGAGATACGTTTACGGTGCAGTATGATCTGACTTACGGCTTTGCTGACGTAGATTCTGCAAAGAGTGGAAATGAACGCGATACGGCTACATGGAATTCTATGTTTGATGTGATTCTTAATATGGATGGTGCTAACGGAACTGCTTGTGGTGTCGGAGTAGGAGGATTTGCTCGTCTTGACTATCTTACTACAGTTGATGGTGTAACGACTAATGCCGTTCTTACCGGCGATTCTTTATATGTCAGAGGCAAAGTTCTTGATACTGATTTGCGTGAACATAGAGGCGGAATTACTGTAAGAATAGTCGTTGACCCTGAAACTAATCTTATAAAGATGTATGCGAAGAAAGACAATATGATAGATTTCTTCTTTGTAGGAGCTACAAGCGTTGAGTCTGCGGGATATGAGTCTTTGGCATCGGCAACCAGCCAGTCTATTGGATTCGCTCTTCAGTACGGTAATAATGTGCTTCTTGATAATCTCATAGTTTACAGCGGAGACGGCGGTTATCGTCAATAAAAACGAGTCAGTAAAAAGAGAAGATTACATAAACTATCCTGCCTATCAGTTCGTGGCAGATACGTACTACAATAGTTAAAAGGTATAAGCTATGCTTCAACCTTGCGTAAATTTTTCAAGTGTTGAAGCATAGCACAAAGAGGTTTTTTAAATGAATAATTTTGCAAAATATTTTGACCACACCATTTTGGCGGCAAGCACGACTCCTGCAGAGCTGAAAAGAGTTTGCGACGAGGCAAGGCAGAACGGCTTTTGCTCGGTTGCCGTAAACACGGGAATGGTAAAGCTTTGCGCGGAATATCTCGCGGGAAGTGACGTTCTCGTTGACGCCGCCGTCGGCTTTCCTCTCGGAATTACCACCGTTGAGTGTAAGCTCTTTGAGGCTGAGGAGGCTATAAAGAACGGCGCAGGTGAAGTGGACTACGTCGTAAACGTCGGAAAGGTCAAGAACGGTGAATACGACTATATAAAGGACGAGATGGAGAGAATGGTAGCCCTCTGTCGCTCCTATAACGTGACCTCAAAGGTCATATTTGAAAACTGCTATCTCACCGACGACGAAAAGCGTGAGCTTTGCAAGATAGCTCTTGAGGTTCGCCCCGACTTTATCAAGACCTCAACGGGTTTTGGCAAGGGCGGCGCAACTCTTGAGGACGTAAAGCTTATGAAAGAGGCTGTCGGAGATGCGGTAAAGGTAAAGGCTGCGGGCGGTGTTCGCGACCTCGCTACCTGTCTTGCTATTATCGAGGCGGGCGCGGAGCGCGTCGGTTGCAGCTCTACGCTTGCAATACTCAACGATTACAATAAGGAGAACAAGTAATGAGAAGCTATGTTGTTTATGCAGATCAGACCTGCAAAATAGTTGACGATATGCCCATGCCAAAATACGGCGATTACGACGCTCTCGTTAAAATAGAGAGCTGCGGAGTTTGCGCAGGCACGGACACCAAGATAATTCACGGTAAATTCAAGGGCGTTGACAATTATCCCGTCGTTCTCGGTCACGAGGGCGTCGGACGAGTTGTTGAAAAAGGCGCAAAGGTAACCAATTTTGAGATTGGCGACCTCGTGCTTATGCCCTATTGGTCGGACGTTCCCGAGGGCTATTACAGCGGTTGGGGAACTTATTCCGAGTACAATATAGTAACCGATGCAAAGGCTATGGCTGACGACGGTCTTACCCCCGACGCCTTCGCTTGGGGACAGTGCAAGCTCCCCGCAGATTTCGATCCCGTAAGCTCGGCTATGATAATCACCTTCCGCGAGGTACTCAGCACGATGAAGCGCTTTGGCTTCGAGAGTGGCAAGAGCATTGCTATCCTTGGACTTGGACCCGTTGGACTCAGCTTTGTTAAATTTGCAAAGCTTATGGGTATGTCACCTATTATCGCTATGGATATTCAGGACGAAAAGCTGGAGCGAGCAAAGGCGTGCGGCGCTGACTACGTTATCAACACAAAGAACGAGAGTATGGTTGACGCTATCAAAGCTATCTGTCCCGAGGGACTTGACTTCGCGCTTGATGCTGTTGGCTACAATCCCTTTATCAATCAGGCGCTTGAGGTTATCAAGTCCGATGCAAAGGTCTGTGTTTACGGTATTTCCGAAAATATGAGCACAGAGGTCGATTGGAGCAAGTGTCCCTACAACTGGACGCTCCACTTCCATCAGTTCCCCTTGAAGGAAGCGGAGGCTGCGGCACACGACCAGATAGTTGAGTGGATAAGGAACGGAGTTCTCGATCCTAACGACTACATATCTCACGTATTTGATTTTGACGATATCGACAAGGCGTTTGATATAATTGCAAGACGTGAACCCGCAATGAAAATGGTAATCCGTTTTTAACGGAGGGTGCATATGAAAACCTATCTATTGGCTCACGACCTTGGAACGTCGGGAAATAAAGCTACACTTTATACCACCGAGGGACAGCTTGTAAAGAGCATTACCTACGGATACGGTCTTAAGGTAACTAACGGAAACTGGGCAGAGCAGGATCCTATGGATTGGTGGCATGCGGTGTGCGAGAGTACAAAAGCGCTTACAGAGGAAATAGACGCATCAAAAATAGCGGCGGTTTCCTTTAGCGGACAGATGATGGGTTGCGTTTGCGTTGATAAGAACGGCGAGCCTCTCCGCGACGCTATGATATGGGCGGATATGCGCTCTACCGAGCAGGAAAGCAAGCTGCGCGCAAATATCGGCGAAAAGGAATTTTACAATATCACGGGACACAGAATAAGCAGCTCTTACAGTGCTACCAAACTCATGTGGGTGCGCGACAATCAGCCCGAAATATACGCCCGTACCGCCAAAATGCTTAATGCAAAGGATTTTATTATCCTCAAGCTCACGGGCAAGATGGTAACAGAGCCGTCAGATGCGTCCTCGACCTGCCTGTTGGAGCTTGGAGCTCAAAAGTGGTCTGATAAGGTTATTGATGCTTGCGGACTTGATAAGTCAAAGCTTCCAGATATAATTCGTTCTATCGATGTTGCGGGCACGGTAACCGATGAAGCCGCATCTGCTTGCGGACTTCTTTCGGGTACTCCCGTAGTGTGCGGCGGCGGAGACGGCGTTTGCGCCGCAGTCGGCACGGGCGCTGTTGCTGAGGGCAGAGCTTATCTTTGCCTCGGAACGTCTTCTTGGATATCGTATGCTTCAAAAACGCCCGTATGCGATGAGAAGATGACTAACTTCAACTTTGCTCATATTGTCCCCGGGCTCGTTACCCCATGTGGAACTATGCAATGCGGCGGTGGCTCACTAAGCTGGGCAGTCGATACTCTTTGCAAGTTTGACAGAGAGTTCAAGGACAAGAATGAGAAGGGTAAGCTTTACGATACTGTTTGCTCGGCAGTTGAGGCATCCCCCATAGGAGCAAAAGGACTTTTGTTCCTGCCTTATCTGCTGGGTGAACGCAGTCCACGTTGGAATGAAAAAGCTAAGGGCTCGTTCGTAGGGCTTACTCTTGAACACGGAACGGGAGATATGCTCCGCGCGGTTATGGAGGGTGTGGCGATGAACCTTTCGCTTATACTTGACGTTTACCGTAACGAAGGCGCAAAAATAGATGATCTCGTTCTCATAGGCGGAGGCGCAAGAAGTCCCGTGTGGAGACAAATACTTGCAGACGTGCTTGGCGTTTCTATTCAGATGCCCAATTTCCTTGAAGAAGCGACCTCAATGGGCGCGGCTATAACTGCGGGTGTCGGAGTTGGGGCGTTCGATAATTTCAACGTTATCGACCGCTTCCTTAAGACCGAGGGAATATACGAGGTCAACAAGGAAAACAACGAAAAATACAATGCATTGAAGAAAAATTTTGACGAGTGCTACTTCGCTCTTGAAAAAACCTTTGATTTATTGTATAATATAAGTTAATGCCATTAGCATATTTTGGCAAATACTTATCATTTTAAGAGGTTAAAAATTATGTCTAATTCAGCTCCTGCAGTAGGATTTTGTGTAAAGGTAATAGAGGTATTGGCAGAGTCCAAAACGCCTATCGGTATCTCCGAGATAAGCAGAAGAACAGAAATAAATAAGAATATGGTGTCAAGAATTCTTCACACGCTCGAGGAAGAAAATTGGGTGCAGTGTGACGAGAAGTCCTGTTATACTCTTACATTATTGCCGTTCTGCCTGTCGGCAAAGGTGGTAAGCCGTACCAATCTTGCAAATACCTGCGTTCCCGTGCTTCAGAAATTCTGGAAGGAATATGGAGAGAGCACGTATCTTGGAATTTTACATAAGGACGAGGTTTTGTACCTTTCACATTTTGACTCTGTTCAGAACGTTAAGGTCGCCGGTGTGGTGGGCGGAAGCTATCCGCTTTACTGCACGGGCCCCGGTAAGGCTCTTCTCGCGTTTAGTGGGGAAGAGTATATAGACGAATATATCAGCAAAACAGAGCTGAAAAAACGCACACCCCAAACAATAACCGATCCCGAAAAGCTCAAGGAAGAATTGGCGGCTATACGTGAAAGAGGCTATTCGCTCGACGACGAGGAATTTGGCTACGGTATCGTATGTATGTCAGCCCCCGTATACGATTACACGGGCGAGGCTATCGGTGTTATCGGTTGCTCCGTTTCAACGATTTATTGCGACGCAAAGGGAATATACGACTATTGCGGCGAAAAATTGATGGAAACGGCAAGACAAATTTCAAAATGTATGGGATACGTTCTCCAATAAAGGGCGTGTCCCACGCGGACGTTCATTTTTGAGCTATGCGTAAAATTTAGGAGAATATTATGATTAAATCAAAACTTTTTGCCGTTCTTCCCGATTACGTGGCTACGCCCGACGGAATGGCTATCGACGCTGAGGGCAATCTTATTCTTGCTTGCCCCAACTACGCCGATCAGACGCTAAAGGGCTGTATCCTCAAAATCGACAAGAACAAAAATATAACCAAGTGGTTTGACGTTCCCGTTCACGAGGAAACGGGACTCGCAAGTCCTATGGGTATCGCATTCGGACCCGACGGCGACCTTTACATATGCGATAACCAAGGATGGCCCGGACGTCCCGAGCTTATACGCAAGGGACGCATACTCCGCGTAAGGCTCGACGGAAACAACATAGTTAAGACAACGGTAGTTGCCAAGAATATGGAGCATCCCAACGGAATGCGTATTCGCGACGGATATGTTTACGTTACTCAAAGCACGCTTGAGCTTGTAAAGCACCCGTCGGGTAAGCTTGTTAGCTGCGTTTACCGTTTTAAGCTTGACGATGAGAATATCGACATCACAAATACTCTTGACGACAAGAATATACTTACTACCTTCGTAACGGAAAACCCCGACGATCAGTACGGTGTTGACGGAATCGAGTTTGACCGCGAGGGAAATCTCCTTGTTGGAAACTTCGGTGACGGAGCAGTTTATAAGGTTACCTTTAACGAGGATATGTCCGTTAAGTCCAACGAGATATGGGCACAGGACAAGGAAAACCTCGAAAGCACCGACGGAATGATAATGGACGATGAGGGCAATCTCTATATCGCAGACTTCTGCGTGAACGCCATCGTCAAGATACTTCCCGACGGAACGGTTACCAAGCTTTCGCAAAACGGAGACACCGACGGACTTGACGGCGGACTTGATCAGCCCGGTGAGCCTATCATATGGAACGGAAAGCTTATAGTTTCCTGCTTTGACTGTGTTACCAACGACATAGTAGTGAATACGGCGCACGAAGCGCCCGCAACGCTTGCGGAAATTGAGCTTTAAGGAGGATGATTAGAATGATTAAAAAGATTTCATTATTGCTTGTTGCCTTGCTTTTGCTCGGCGCTCTTTCCGTAGGCTTTGTTGGATGTTTGGCAAATGAAGAGTCTGATGCAGAAACTACAGTAAGCACGTCGAACGAAGAAGAAAAGAAAGACGGATATATTGCAGACGATCTGCCTGAAAATAATTTCGGCGGAGATAAGGTAATAATCCTTACGCCTACGTGGAGAAATACGCCTGATTACATTCTTCAAAAGGAAATTACGGGAAATATCGTAAACGATGCTATGGTGCAATCGTATTATAACGTTTCAGAGCGTTTCAACATGGAAATTGATCTCCTCCTACCCGGAGATCAAAAGGTAGTTCAGGCAACGGTAGAAAGCTCTACGCTTGCAGGAGATACATCCTTCGATATAGTTTATAACCACGATTTGAGAACGGTTTCAAATGCTGTAAACGGATGCTTTTTGAATATAAAATCTATGGAGCTTGTGAATCTGGATAAGCCCTGGTGGACTGCTTCATCTCACAAATTTCAGATAGCAAACAAACTGTATTTTACCTCCAGCTATTTAGGTATTTGGGCGCCATATATGAATTTCGGACTTTACTACAACAAGGATATTGCCAGTGAAAACGGTATTACAATTCCTTATGATGACATAATATCCGGAAATTGGTATATTAACGATTTGATTGAAATGACCAAGGGCATGAATAATGACCTTGACGGTGACGGTGCTATTACTCCTGAAAAGGACCGCTACGGCTTCACTACATCTTATCACGGTAATATCAGCTCGCAGACCAATCTTATGGGTACGTTCATTACGCAAGATAGTAACGGAAATGATAAAATAAGCGCAAATATCGAGCGTTACTCAAACTATATGGAAATCATGCAAAGATTGTACTCCAATGGCTTGGAAAATGATCCTGATGAAAAATATATGGACGTTTTCAGTAGCGGTCGATCACTGTTTGTGTTTACCGAAACACGAGTGCTCGTTGAAAAAAGAAATGAAATAAGATTTAGTTGGGGTATGCTTCCTTTCCCGAAATATGATGTAAATCAAGAAAATTATTCATCGGCTGGATATGACCTTTTCTGGGGAGTAAACAGAAACGTAGCTCACCGCTCAGAAATAGTGGCAACCGCTATTGAAGCATTGAGCTGTCAAAACTACAATAACGTTATTCCCGTTATTTGGGAGGACTTTTTTGGATATAAGCTTTCGGAGGATTCCACCGATTTCCAAATGGTTTGTATAGTACGCGATGCTACCTTCGTAAATCCTGATTACGTATACGCCGATCAGGTATTAGGACTCTCAGAGCTGCTTAACGTTTGGGATTCAACTGATGCTACGTCTGTATCTTCTCATATCACCACACAAGCGATGCTGGCAAAAGTATCTCTTGGATTACTTGTAGATAAGATTTCAAAGCTACCATAATTTTGAGGAATTTCAATGAAAAAAAGAGTTTTTGTTACTTTTATTTCTCTTCTTCTGTTGATAACGACTGTCATTACAGGATGTAATAACAGTAACGTTGAGGAAATCACTTCAAGCGACACCGTCGATACCGAAATCTCCGATACGCTGAATATAGTAAATGCAGACGGAAGCAGTGAATTCAAAATAGTTTACGCTTTTTTTGGAGACAAGGCGCTTACGTCAACCGTAAATTTGCTTTTGCAGCGTATGAACAACAAGTTTTCATCCAATATAGAGATGGTGTCTCACACTGCAAACGGAGAGTCCGGAACGGTTGAAAACGACACGTTTGAAATACTTATAGGTCAAACCAACCGTAAGCAATCCAAGGAAGCATTGAAGGACTTAAGCAAGGGTGAATATATTATCTTAGCTTCGGGAAACAAGCTCGTGATTACGGGCACCACCAACGAAGCCATAGTTGAGGCGGTAAACGTGTTTATGGAAAAATACGTTGCAAATGCGGATAAGGCAAGCGGAATAATAATTCCCCGAGAGGAAATGATTAAGGGTACAAAGGATATGTCCACAATTTACAAGGATGCTGATTTGAGAATAATGACGCTTAACGTTTGCCTGAGCAATCACGAGCCCGAAAAGAGAAGAACACATATTCTGAATCTTATCGAAGACTATAATCCTACGGTTATTTGCTTTCAGGAATACAATGCAGCATCATATATAAGAATAGGAGCAGCTCTGTCTGGAGACTATAAGGCGGCGATTTCTTCACATCCGGATGGTTCTGGGATAGCGATATATACCCCCATATATTACCGTACCGATACGTTTACGCTTGTTGACAGCGACGGAGGCTGGTTGAGAGACAGGTTTACCGGAACAAACACCAAGTGTTATTCATGGGCTGTGCTGAAATTTAAGGAATCGGGAAAAATCTTTGCCGTTACAAATTATCACGGAGCGGTGGCAAGCAAGGACTATGAGGGATATGAAAATTATTCTGATGAACAGATAGCGCAGCTCGCTGTCAAGTGGACATACGGAAATGTGCAACAGCTTTTGGAAATTCTTGCGGCGATAAAATCAGAGCACGG
>JAZQTY010000226.1:0-4933 GCA_045631025.1 Eubacteriales bacterium | reverse complement strand
TCGCGCATCCTCGGATATGCTGGGAGCGGCTCTTATGGCAGGTCTTTGCTCCGTAGGAGCAGACGTAATTCAGCTTGGCGTAGTTCCCACTCCAGCAGTCGCTTACCTCGTAGGCAAATACAAGGCAGACGCAGGAGTTATGATCTCGGCATCACACAACCCCGCAGAATTTAACGGCATAAAAATATTCAGCGGAAACGGATTCAAGCTCCCCGATATTATCGAGGAGAAGATCGAGGACCTCATCCTTGAGAAAAAGAAATCCTACGCAAAGCCCATCGGCGGCGAGGTAGGTAAGGTAACATACGCAACGGGAGCGGTAGCAGACTACGTTCGCCACATCAAAAGCACCGCGCACTATTCTCTTGACGGCATGAGGATCGCTATCGACTGTGCAAATGGAGCAGCAAGCGCGACCGCGCCCACTCTCTTTACACAGCTCGGCGCAGAGGTACACGTCATTTCCGACAAGCCCGACGGAGTAAACATAAACCGCGATTGCGGCTCTACTCACCTTGAAGCTCTCTCGGAATACGTAGTCAAAAACAAACTGATGTGCGGTATCGCATTCGACGGAGACGCAGACAGATGTCTTTGCGTTGACGAGACCGGTAACGTCATCGACGGTGACATGATAATGGCTATTTGCGCACTCGACTTAAAGAGACGCGGCAAGCTTAACAAGGACACCGTAGTCGGCACTATCATGACGAACTTCGGCTTCGGTAAGTTCTGCGAGGACAACGGCTTACGCTTTATCGCAACCAAGGTTGGAGACAGATACGTGCTTGAGGAAATGCTGCTTGAAGACTATTCCTTCGGCGGAGAGCAATCAGGACACGTTATTTTCCGTGATTTCGCTACGACGGGAGACGGTCAGCTTACGGCAACGCAGCTTCTCGTTATGCTCCACCAGAGCGGCAAAAAGCTCTCCGAGCTTGCAAGCGTTATGACGAGATACCCTCAAACCATCGTAAATCTCAAAATTTCCGCAGAGGGCAAGATTGCTTTCTACACAGACAGAGAGATAAACGAAAAGCTTGAAGAGGTCAAGGCAACTCTCGGTAAATCGGGCAGAATCGTGGTTCGTCCATCGGGAACGGAGCCGCTTATCCGAGTGATGGTCGAGGGAAGCGACGTAGCTCTTATTGAGCAGATAGCGAAAGAGGTTTCCGAGCTTATTACGGAGCGCCTCGGCAAAAAGTAAATTAAAAATTCAGTTTAGCGCCAGACCTTGATGCGTCAAGGTGACGAGGCATGGAGTTATCGAAAATTCGGCGGATGCTCCATCGGCAGAGGCAACTGCCGCAAGGGTGAACAAATATGCGGGTGACTGCAAAACAAAATCACCGAAAAAACACGTTCCTTTAAAATTGTATATTCTTGTACAATAAGAAATTTTTGTATTATGTGTGGAATTATAGGTTACACGGGAAGTAAAAAAAGCCTTCCCATTCTCATCGAGGGGCTTCGTACCCTTGAATATCGAGGCTACGATTCCGCAGGCGTTACCGTAGCGCAAGACGGCGGTCTCGTTACGGTCAAGTCACGCGGAAGACTTAAGGACCTCGAAGCAAAGCTTTCCTCGTCGGGCGAGCTTTACGGAAGCGTCGGCATCGGACACACCCGTTGGGCAACCCACGGCGAGCCCTCCGATACGAATTCTCACCCCCACTCCACCGAGCGTCTTTCTCTCGTTCATAACGGCATTATCGAAAACTACGCCGAGATCGAAGAAATGCTCCGCGGCGCAGGCTACGATTTCGTTTCCGAAACGGACACAGAAAGAGGCGCGAAGCTCGTAGATATGTTCTTTGCAAAAAGCAACGATCCCATTGACGCCATCTCTCGCGCTATAAAGGTGATACGCGGCTCTTACGCCTTCGGCATAATTTTCAAGGGCTTTGAGGATACCGTTTACGCCGTGCGCAAGGATAGCCCTCTGATTATCGCGCACGACGGCGAGGGTGGCTTTATCGCGTCAGATATTCCCGCCGTTCTCAAGTACACTTCAAGCTATTACCGCCTCGACGAGGGTATACTAGCAAGAGTTACAAAGAAAAGGCTCGAATTTTTCGCTCCCGACGGCAGCGCGACAGAGCAAAAGCTTGAGAGCATTGACTGGGATATTGAGCAGGCGCAAAAGGGCGGTTTTCCTCACTTTATGATAAAGGAGATAAACGAGGAGCCCGAGGCTCTGCGCAAAACGCTTGAGCCAAGAATACGCAACGGACTTCCCCACTTCGGAATCGATGAGATCGACGGAGAGCTTCTTTCGCAGTTTGAGTCCATTCACATCGTTGCGTGCGGAACGGCAATGCACGCAGGTCTTATCGGCAAAGCCGTCATAGAAAAGCTTGCGAGAATACCCGTAAACGTTGAAATCGCGAGCGAGTTCCGCTATCGCGATCCCATTCTCCGCAAAAAGGACTTGGTAATCCTTATCTCACAGTCGGGTGAAACGGCAGATACTCTGGCAGCGTTAAGGCACGCAAAGGCAGAGGGCGTTTATACGCTTGCTATCGTCAACGTTATCGGTTCTTCCGTTGCACGCGAGGCAGACAGCGTGCTATACACATGGGCGGGGCCCGAAATTGCCGTTGCAAGCACCAAGGCGTACAGCGTTCAATGCGCCATGCTTTATCTGCTTGCCGTAAGAATAGCTCTCACGACGGGTGCTATCGACGAGTCTCGCGCACGTCAAATTTGCGATACGATGCTTTCGGATATTCCCTCGGCAGTTACCGAGGCACTAAAGCTCGATAGACAGATCTACGAGGTTGCCACGAAGCTCGTGGCTGCCGAGCATCTGTTTTATATCGGTCGAGACGTTGATTTCGCGCTTTCCACCGAGGCGTCGCTCAAGCTAAAGGAAATTTCCTACATTCACAGCGAGGCGTATGCGGCAGGTGAGCTAAAGCACGGTACGATCTCGCTCGTCACCGACGGAACTCCCGTAATTGCGCTGACCACGGTCGGAAAGGTTTGTGAAAAAACCGTTAGTGGAATCCGCGAGGTCAAGTCTCGTGGAGCGTACGTCGTTTGCGTATGCGCGCAAAGCCTCGTCGGCAAGTACGATATTCCCTGCGACGATATGATAGTCGTTCCCGAGATCGACGAGCTTTTGGCAGCGTTCCCCGCGGTAACCGTTCTTCAGCTTCTCGCGTATCACGTTTCTGCTCTCAAGGGCATTGACGTCGATAAGCCGAGAAATCTTGCAAAGTCGGTTACGGTAGAATAGTCAAACTAAAAGCGTTCGTGATGCACCCTTCGCGGTATGTCACGGACGCTTTTTCTGATTTTTTAAATATTATTAGTAGGTGGGTACCAATATTACTCGTTGCGTTGCGTTTTGCGGGCGATTCGCAAGAATGGAACCTTCTTGTATAGAGCGAAGCGAAATATGAATCGCCCCTGCGGTAGTTATCAGCATTTTTCGTTGTATGTGCGTTCATTAAACGCCCACCATGATAGACCAATCATAGTTAAACTTTTTCTTACCTTGTGCAAATATATTCTTGAAATTCTTTTACTTTTGTGGTATCATTATTACAGCAAGTTTTTACGAGGTGCTTTATGAAAAGAGCAAGCGGAGTGCTTATGCACGTATCATCCCTATGGGGTGAATATTCTATCGGCTCCTTTGGCAAGGAAGCCAAGAAATTCATAGATTTTCTCGCTGACGGCGGCTTTACTTATTGGCAGGTCCTGCCCTTTTGCATGGCTGACGAGAGCAATTCTCCCTACAAGTCCTTCTCGGCGTTCGGCGGCAACCCGTTCTTTATAGATCTGCCAACGCTTTGCGAAAAGCGTCTGCTCACTAAAGAAGAGCTTTCTGCGGCAAAACAAAAAACGCCCTACGTCTGCGAATACGACCGCCTCAAGGAGGAGCGCATGGCGCTTCTCGCGCTCGCGGCAAGCAGAGCAGATTTCAGAATTGAAATAAAGGTTGCAGAATTCATAAAGGAGCACAAGGCGCTCGGCGACGCGGCTCGCTTTCTCGCTCTGCGTGACGAAAATGGCGGCGCGCCGTGGCAGGAATGGAAAATAAAAGAGCCGAGCAAGGAAAAGCTCTTTTTCTATGAGTTTTTGCAGTACGAGTTTTTCACCGAATGGCTTGAAATAAAGTCATACGCCAATCAAAGGGGTATAAAAATAATCGGTGACGTTCCGATATACGTAGCGCTCGACAGCGCGGACGTGTGGGCAAACAGCGAGCAGTTTCTGCTTGACAAGCGTAAGCTGCCAACCTCCGTCGCAGGCGTTCCGCCCGACTATTTCTGCGAGGACGGACAGCTTTGGGGCAATCCCCTTTACGACTGGAAATATATGAAATCGGATAACTATTCGTGGTGGCGAGAGCGCATAAAACATATGCTCACGCTTTTTGACGGAGTGCGTATCGACCACTTCCGAGGTCTTGAGAGCTATTGGAGCGTTCCCTCGAACGCCAAAACGGCAAAGGAGGGCAAATGGGTAAAAGGCCCCGGCAAGGCTCTCATCAATGCCATTCGCGAGGAAGCGGGAGATAAGCTGATTATCGCAGAGGACCTCGGAGATATTACGGACGAGGTCGTATCCCTCGTAAATTACAGCGGATTTCCCGGTATGCGCGTTTTCCAATTTGCGTTTCTCGGAGACCGAAACACTCCACATCTTCCCCACAACTATCCCAAAAATTGCGTCGCCTACACGGGCACGCACGACAACAACACCCTGCTCGGTCACGTTTGGGAAATCGACGGCAACCAGCGCGACGAGGTGTTTGATTACTGCAACTGCCCCCACCACGATTGGAGCGGCGCTTGTGAAATGATAATCAAAACGATGATGGCAAGCCATGCCGACACGGTAATCTTGCCCATTCAGGACATATTCGTCTACGGCTCGGACACGCGAATGAATACCCCCGGAACGGTTACTAATAATTGGC
>JAZQTY010000225.1:0-5327 GCA_045631025.1 Eubacteriales bacterium | reverse complement strand
AATATCCTCCCCTACGGTGGAAATCCTTATACAAAAAGCGGCTTGCTTCGTCTGAAGCAAGCCGTTTTTTTATCTTCGAGCGACCAGAGCGCCGATTATTGCAAGTATTCCTTCAATAATAAATATGACTCCCGCGACGATTATCGCCCACGAAATAACCTCGCCCATACCGCCGCTTATAAGGAATATCGCTCCTATAATGCAAAGCACTGACTCGATAAAGCCTATGACGGTAGCAACGATACGCTTGGTCTTATTGGGGGCTTTTATTCGCCTGATGAGCGTAAACACGCCGTAGAGCAAAAGGAATACGCCGATGATTATTCCCCATATCTTTATGATAAACCATCCGAAAACAAGCACGGCGATAGCAAGAATTATCTTTAAAAGTCCCATTATGTACCTTGCCTTTATCATGTCGATTATTCCCATGATAATAAGGGCAACTCCGACTACGCCTATTGCGATACTAACCAAACGATCTTGAAGTATAACGAACAAAATACCAAGAATCAACGTCATGATTCCCGAAATAAATCCCGTTGTTTTTTTCATTTTCCTCTCTCCTCTCCGAAATATTTAATTATAATTATAATATCATACACAACTCAACAATATGATAGTTTCACAAATCAATTATCAAACTGCGCGTGGTAAAGTGAATAATAAAATCCCTTCTTCGCCATAAGCGCGTCGTGATTACCCTGCTCTATTATGTTTCCGTCCTTAACAACGAGTATAACATCGGCATTCTGAATTGTTGAAAGACGGTGAGCAATTACAAAACAGGTACGCCCCTTCATGAGCTCGTACATCGCACTCTGTATCTGCTGCTCGGTACGCGAATCTATATTTGAGGTCGCCTCGTCAAGTATGAGCATTGGTGTATTTGCAAGCATAGCTCGCGCTATGGTGATAAGCTGCTTGTGTCCCTTTGAGATATTAACGCCGTCGTCGGACAACACGGTGTCGTATCCGTCGGGCAACGATTCAATATAATCGTGGATATGCGCCATACGGGCGGCGTTCTCCACCTCCTCGCGAGTAGCGTCCTCCTTACCGTAAACGATATTTTCGTATATGGTTCCGTGGAAAAGCCACGTGTCCTGAAGCACCATGGTAAATGCTGCACGCAAGGAATCTCGGGTAACGCTCCTTATCTCCTTGCCGTCGACGATTATCTCACCTGAATTGACGTCATAAAAGCGCATAAGCAGATTTATGACGGTGGTTTTTCCCGCGCCCGTAGGACCGACTATTGCAACTATGTTGCCCTCGTTCGCTTTAAGGGAAAGCCCCTTTATAATGGTCTTTTCGGGAACGTAGCCAAATCTTACGTCCTTTATCTCCACCTCGCCCTTAACGTCCTCAAGAACGGTAGCGTCGGGCTTGTCCGCAGGCTCTGCGGGCGTATCCATGATAACGAATATCTTTTCAGCCGCAGCACTTGCAGATTGCAGATCGCTTACGATATTCGCAAACTCATTTATAGGACCTGCAAATTTACGCAAATACTGAACGAAGGAGGATATACCTCCGAGCGAGATCGTGAACATAACGGGAATTGCAGCCGCTTCCGCCTTATTAAGACTAAAGAACAGGAAGAAAATTCCGCCGAGCATCGTCACAAGGGACAATGAAAGATTGTTTATAAAGTTTACGGTAGGTCCAACCGTTGCCGCGTAATATTCAGCAGTATAATAAGCATTGACGGCTTCCTCGTTCTTAACGTCGAATCTGCCCGTTATAACGCCCTCCTTGCTGTACGCGCGAATAGTCTTTTGCCCCGACAGCATCTCCTCCGCGTATCCGTTAAGCTCGCCGAGCTTTTGGCTTCGCTTTCTGAACAGCGGGCGTACTCTCGTCGAACGGAACTTCGTATATCCTATGGATATCGGAACAGTAATAAGCAAAATGAGCAGAAGCATAGGGGATATGCTTATCATCATTATAAGAGAGCCGACGACCGTAATTACGCTTGCGCACACCTGCAAAAGATCGTGTGAAAGCGAGGTGTTAACGGTATCTATATCGTAGGATATGCGGCTTATTATCTCTCCCGTCGCATGAGTATCAAAAAATGAAACGGGAAGCGAGGAAAGATGCTCAAAAAGCTGCCTGCGCATGGTATAAATAATCTTCTGACCAAGCTTTACCATCATAAAAGCGAGAAGATATGAAAGCCCCGCCGATACCGCATAAAATATCAGCATAAGAACAGCGTAAAATATAGCCGAGCGAATATCGACCGCTCCTGCCCCGGGCTCAATAGCATCTATTGCTCGCTGTGAAAGCTTTGGCGCTGCCAATGACAGAACGTTTGATATTATCATCAAGGAAAAGCAAAGCACGAGCATCGGCTTATGCTGCAAGAGATACTTTGCCATTCTTCGCAAAACCGCTACCTTTATAGTTCCCTTGGTAGCTTGATCTGCTTTAACCTCTTTTTCTAATGAAAGGCGCTTTTTCTTTAAATCTCTCTTATCAGTCAAGGAAAGCACCTCCTATCTGCGAGTCGCTGATCTCCTTATATATAGAGCAGCTTTCCATAAGCTCGTCGTGCGTGCCTCTGCCGATAATCTTACCGTTTTCCAAAACGAGTATAAGGTCGCAGTGCATAATAGAGCTTACTCTTTGCGCAACTATTACCGTGGTAACGTCGCTCATGCTCTCGCGAAGCGCCGCGCGAAGCGCCGCGTCTGTCTTGTAATCGAGCGCCGACGACGAATCGTCAAGCACGAGTATTTCGGGATTTCCCGCAACGGCGCGGGAGATAAGCATACGCTGGCGCTGACCGCCGCTTAAATTCGTGCCCTTTGAGTTGAGATGGTGGTCAAGACCGTCCTCAAAGCCGTCGATAAACTCTGCCGCCTGCGCTATCCTTGCCGCGCGCATCAACTCGTCGTCGGTAAGTCCGCGTCCGAAATCAATATTCTCTCTGACGCTTCCGGCGTATATAAAATCGTTCTGCATAACGACTCCGAACTTCGTGTTAAGCTCGTCGTGCTCCATCGTCCGCACGTCTCTGCCGTTTATTCGAACGGTTCCCTTTTGCACGTCGTAAAGTCGCATAAGAAGCTGCGTAACCGTAGTCTTTCCGCTACCCGTCGCGCCTATGATACCAAGGCTCTGCCCCTTATAAAGCTCAAAGCTTACGTCGGAGAGGTTGTCCGTCTTGCCGAGATAAGAAAAGCATACGTTCCGGAAGGATATTATCGCGTCGGTCTTTACGGGAGGATATTCGTCCTCGCTCACCGTCAACAGATCGGGTTGAGTATTTATGACCTCCGAAATTCTTTGAGCGGACGCCGTTCCCTTTGAGGAGTGAACGAAAATTCTCGTAAGACCTATCATGGCGTTTGATATCATCGTGAAATACTGTATAAACGCTATTATCGTTCCCGTCTGCGACAGATTGCCGTTAACTCTGAACGCGCCCACGACTATTACCGACACGAGTCCGAGATTGAGGAAAAAGGTAACGAGGGGATTTGAAAGCGCCATCGTCGTGCTTGCCTTGGTCTCGTCTGCGACCAGACGCTTGTTAGCCGCGTCGTATCTGCGCCTTTCGTAATCGACCTTTGAGAGCGCCTTTATGACTCTTATTCCCTGCGCGTCCTCTCTTACGACTCTTATCATTCCGTCAACTGACCTCTGCGACCGCTTAAAGAGCGGTACGCCTCGCTTGCTTATAAAGCCTACCGAAATCCCGATAAGCGGCAGCGTCGTTACCATAACCAGCGTAAGCACGGGATCGAGAGTAAGCGTGACTATAATTCCGCCAACGAGCAAAATAGGCGCGCGAACTCCCATTCTCATTATCATTCCGAGAAAATGATGCACGTGATACGTGTCCGACGTAAGTCTTGATTCAAGACTCGGTATCGTAAAGGAGTCGATCTGCGCGGAGCTCAAGCGCATGGTTCTCTCGAACAGCGAGTGTCTGACCTTCTCCGTCGTATTTCTCGCCACGCGCGACGCCATTCTGTTTGCGATTATGTTACCTACGCAGGCAAGAATCGCGCAGACGATCATAACGATGCCCCAAGTAACTATGTTCCTCACGGAACGCTCGGGGACAACGTTATCAAGAATATGTCCGAGCACGTACGGTATAAAAAGCTCAAGCACCGTTGCCGTAACCTTGATGGTCAAGGTAAACGCGATATACCATCCCATTCCCTTCATGTACTTAAAAAGAAATCTCATACCGTCAATCCATTATCCTCATAGAAAATTTCGTTCTCTCCGCCCTTGCGCCTCTTATCTCGACGATATAATCGATACTGACGCTTCCGTTCTTTTCAATATCGTTTTTCACGTCGAGCGTATGTACGCACACCTCAAAGGTCATATAAGGCGTATTGTAAACGCAATGATGTCTTTTTCCTTTTTCAAAAACGAGCGCGGTCGTTACGCTTCCCGTGCGAAGCATCGTGACGATCTCGGGAGAATTCAAGCTAAAGGACACGAGCGTCCTTGCCCCCTCCATACCCGTAAGCTCGGTCTCGTCGTAGGATATTTCGGCTCTGCCGTCAGCAACCGAATACCTACCAACCGTCTTTATCTCCATTTTTTCGGGCTCGTCACCGCCCTCGTTTACCTCAAAAAGTCCGATTTCGCTCTCGTCCTCGCCCGCCTCCTGCGAAAAAAGCGACGCCTCGACCTCGTATCTTACGGAATCTATGTGTATTCTTATATCCTTTTCAGCGCTCATTATATTCACCTCAAAAATTACTCCACTGTATATTTTAACATTACTCCGTCAAAATGTCAAGAAAACACGAAAATAATATAAAATCTTTACAAAAATAATATATTTTCCCTTTGACAGAAATACATTTTCGTGATATAATCATTATGTATAATTATTACTTTGCAACAAGGTGGACACGTTATGACAGACACGAAAAAAAATCTCAACGTAAGCATAAAGCAGCTTATAAATTACGCGCTTAAAAAACAGCTTATTGAGGAGTCCGACGTTTACTACTCCGTAAACTCCGTTCTCGGTATTCTCGGCGTTTCCGAATACGACGAGCCCGCAGAGGTCGCTGACGCGCCTCTTGAGGAAATTCTCGCCGAGCTGTGCGATTACGCTTATGAAAACGGTCTTATCGAAAGTAATTCCGTAGTTTACAGAGATCTTTTCGATACCAAAATTATGGGAGCTTTGACTCCCCGCCCCTCCGAGATCATTAAAAAATTCTCCTCGCTTTACTGTATCTCCCCGAAGGAGGCAACGGACTACTTCTACGACCTCTGCCGCGCAAGCGACTACATTCGCGCCTATCGCGTCTCCAAGGACCTTAAATGGACGTATTCCG
>JAZQTY010000224.1:0-3335 GCA_045631025.1 Eubacteriales bacterium | reverse complement strand
GCTGTTGCGGATGCAACAGCCTATTGCTTTAATCGGAGGTGATATTATGTCAAAACAAATAGAGCTTTTGCCGGACGAGCGTCTTGACGAGGTTAACGAGAAAATAACCATAATACAAAAAAAGGACGGTCTTACGTTCGGAACGGATGCGTATTTTCTGGCTTCGTTCATAAAGCAACAGAGATATGCGAGAGCTGTTGAGCTTGGAGCGGGTACGGGAATAATATCGCTTTTGTGCGCTTCAAAGGATAAGCTTGGAAGTATTTATGCTATTGAAATTCAAAAGGATTTTTACGATATAGCCAAACGCAACGCGGAGCTTAACGAGCTTGACGAACGTATACGCCTCATTTGCGACGACGTAAGAAAGGTTAGCAGTGCTGACGTCGGCGGTGAGGTAGACGTAGTGTTTACGAATCCTCCCTATATGACGGTTGATAGCGGAAAAAGAAATGACTCTGACAGAAAATATATAGCGCGCCACGAGGTGTGCGGAGATATAGGAGATTTTTGCGCAGCGGGGCGCAGGCTGTTAAAGCACGGCGGAAGATTTTATTGCGTGTGGCGTCCTGATAGACTTTCGTCATTGTTTGCGGCTATGAAAAATAACGCTCTTGAGCCTAAAAGATTGGTTTTTGTGCACGGTGATGCAAATGCGGAGCCGTCGATGGTGTTGGTGTCTGCCACCAAGGGCGGGGCGGAGGGCTTGCGCATTTTGCCACCTATTGTTCTGCACGAAACGGATACAAAAAACGACGGTGCAAGAATGCTTACGCAAAAGGCAAACCGAATTTATGAAACGATGAATATAACGGAGTAACTTTATGGAAGCAATGAAAAGGGTATTAAGTCACGTGCGACGAGCCGTTGACGACTACTCAATGATAAACGAGGGTGATAAGGTAGCCGTCGGCGTGTCGGCAGGTAAGGATTCGCTGACGCTTCTTTGCGCTCTTGCGGAGTTAAGACGATTTTATCCCAAGAAATTCGAGCTTATCGCAATTACGGTCGATATGGGCTTTGAGGGAACGGATTTTTCACCGATAAAAGCGCTTTGCGACGAGCTTGACGTTGAATACCATATTATTGAAACTCAAATCTCAAAGGTGATTTTTGACGTTCGCAAGGAGAAAAATCCTTGCTCGCTTTGCGCCAAGATGCGTCGTGGCGCGCTTTACAGCGGAGCGCGGGAGCTTGGCTGTACATCCGTTGCGCTCGGACATCATTTTGACGACGTGGTGGAAACCTTTATGCTCAATCTCTTTTACGAGGGAAGAATAGGGTGCTTTCAACCCGTCACGTATCTTACGCAAACGGGGATAACCCTTATACGTCCTATGCTTTATATGCCCGAAAAGGACGTTCGTTATTTTGCGGGGAAGAATACGCTTCCCGTGGTAAAATCAAGCTGTCCTGCGGACGGAAATACGGAGCGTGAGGAAATGAAGCAGCTGCTTCGCAGCCTTGAAAAGGAAAATAAGGGGCTTCGATATAAAATTTTCGGAGCAATTCAAAGAGGTGAGGTCGACGGCTTTAAGTATATAAGCCGTATGCAAGGAATAAAGGAATATTCCGAGGAATAAATTGCCGTAACCCCTTGTAATATTTGAAAATATTTGGTATAATATAGTAAGCTGTTTGAAAGGAGAGTCGGTGTTATGCTATTAAAAAATGCATTTGTTTACAGAAACGATTGTCGCACGTTCAAAAATGCCGATATTCTCGTTGAAAACGGAATCATAAGAGAGGTCGGCAATATAAATGTTGAGGAACGCGATATAATAGACCTTGACGGAGCGGCAGTTGTGCCGGGACTTGTTGACGTACATTCTCACGGACGCGCGGGATTTGATTTTGCAGTTGCAGACAAAGAGGAGCTCTCAAAGATGGCAAAGGATTACGCTCGCCACGGAGTAACTACGGTTATGCCTACGCTCGCGTCCGCGCCGTTTGAAGAAATGCTGCGTGCCGTATCAAGGATAAACGACTTTAACGCAGATAGGGGAGAGGCGGATTTTTGCGGAGTGCATCTTGAGGGACGATATCTTAATCCTAAAAGACGCGGCGCGCATGCAGAATGCTATTTGAGCGAGCTTAATCCCGATGAGCTTGAAAACGAGGTTTTTCGAATGTGTAAAGCCTTGCAGATAAGCGCGGCGTTTGAGCTTGATAGTGACGGAAGCTTTGCAAAAAAGGCAAAGGAGATCGGAGCGACGCTCTCTCTCGGACATACGGATGCTACTTATGAAGAGGCCTTGCTCGCTGAAGAGAACGGAGTGTGTGCATATACGCATCTGTTCAACGCTATGCCCCCCTTGCATCACAGAAGCGGTGGTGCAATATGCGCGGCACTCACGGGAAATAAGTTTGCAGAGATTATTTGCGACGGTATTCATATAGCACCGGAAATGATACGCTTTGCGTATTCTATGCTTGGATATAATAGGACAGTTCTTATATCCGATTCAATGGAAGCTACCGGCTGCCCAGACGGCGAATATAATATTGCGGGTAATCCCGCAACCGTAAGGGACGGTATTGCGCTGACACCCGACGGAGCGCTTGCCGGAAGCACGCTGACGCTTGATTTGGCGGTTAATAATCTTATGGATTTTTGTAACGTACCGCTTACGGAAGCAATACTTTGCGCGACGGAAAATCCCGCGCGACAAATAGGCATTTTTGACAGCCGAGGTTCAATAGACGTGGGAAAGAGGGCAGATATGCTTATTCTTTCAAGCAAGGATAGGCTGGAAATAAAGAACGTAATAATAAACGGAGAGCTCGTATATTAAACGGGTACAAAGGAGAACGACATGAAAGAGAAATTTTATATAACTACGGCGATTGCATATGCTTCAAGCAAGCCCCACTTTGGTAACACCTACGAGGTTATTATGACGGATGCTGTCGCCAGATATAAAAAGCAGAGAGGATACGACGTATTCTTCTGCACGGGTACGGACGAGCACGGTCAGAAGATAGAAAATCTTGCCGCTAAAAAGGGAATTACCCCCAAGGAATACGTTGATAACATAGCGGGTGAGATCCGCAAGGTATGGGACGGTATGAATGCCGACTACGACTATTTTATCCGTACCACTGACGAAAATCACGAAGCTGCTGTAAGAAAGATATTTACCAAGTTTTACGAGAAGGGTGATATATATAAGGGACACTACGAGGGCTGGTATTGCACTCCTTGTGAGTCTTTCTTTACCGAAACGCAGGTAAACGACTGCAAGTGCCCCGACTGCGGCAGAGCGGTCGAGCAGGCGCAGGAGGAAGCGTATTTCTTTAAGATGTGCAAGTATGCCGACAGACTTATGAAGCAC
>JAZQTY010000223.1:0-2525 GCA_045631025.1 Eubacteriales bacterium | reverse complement strand
TGAGATCAATAATATCGACTGGTCTGTGCTTAAAGAAGGCTCAAGAGAGTATAAAACCATGCTCTATTACAAGGGGCTGATCGAGATGCGCAAGACATATTCAATATTTACCGATCCCTCGGTTGAGGTTACTCACGAGGAGCTTGGCAGCGGAGTTATTGCGGTCACATTTAGCAACGGGCAGGGCGGACGCGCTCTTGTTCTTATCGATCCTCACGCGCAGACATTACCTTACACTCTTGAGGGTGAATGGAATCTTATAGCTACTTCGTCAGAGGCAGGAGCTGATGTAATAGCGAGAGAGAGCGGAAAGGTCACAGTAGACGCTATCGGTGTGAGAGTGTACGTAAACGATGCTATCATTAAATAAAACAAAAATGAATAAGATAGTAAAATCATTTGCAGTTATGACGGCATTGGCGTATTTAACGTTTATGCCGTCATGCGGCGACAACAATAAAATAAATAATGATTGGAGGCCAAACGATATGAATGTTAATTTGCAATCGGACACACTTGAAGTGAAAAAGGTCGAAAATCTGCCCGATGATTTTATTTTTGGAATGGATGCATCCTGCGTTCCTGCGCTGGAGTCAAGCGGCGTTAAGTATTACGATTTTAACGGCGAAGAAAAGGATGTTTATCAAATTCTTGCGGAGAGCGGCGTAAATTATATCCGAGTTCGCATTTGGAACGATCCTTTTGACAAGGACGGAAACGGTTATGGTGGTGGCAACTGTGATATCAATAATGCCATAGAGATAGGAAAGCGGGCGACAAAATACGGAATGAAGCTGCTGGTTAATTTCCATTACAGCGACTTTTGGGCTGATCCCGCAAAGCAGATGGTTCCAAAGGCTTGGCAGGGAATGGGTATTGAGGAAAAGACCGATGCCGTTTATGCCTATACAAAGGACTGCCTTGAAAAGCTTGTTGCGGCAGACATAGACATCGGCATGGTGCAGATCGGAAATGAAACCAACGGGGTTTTGTGCGGAGAATCGCGTGAAAAGCTTGGCGGTTGGAAAAATATAACCGGACTTATGTCGGCAGGCTCTCGCGCCGTACGAGAGGTCTGTCCCCATGCGCTTGTGGTGATCCATTTTTCTAATCCCGAGGTGGCAGGCAGCTATGACAGCTACAGCGCAAATCTGGATTATTACGGTGTTGATTATGACGTTTTTGCATCCTCGTATTATCCTTTTTGGCACGGAACGCTGGACAATCTTGCATCCGAGCTTAACAAAGTAACAGAGAAATACGGCAAACCGGTTATGATAGCCGAAACGTCGTACGCCTATACACCCAAAGATTCCGATTTCTTCAACAACACCATAGGTGAGGGTGATGGGTTTGAAAGAAAATACCCTTACACCATGCAAGGACAGGCGGATCACGTCCGCGATGTGATCGATACCGTTGTGAATAAGATAGATAACGGCATAGGTGTCTTTTATTGGGAAGGAACCTGGGTTTCGGTTGGTGGAGAAAGCTACGAAGAAAATCTTGCCTTATGGGAAAAATACGGCTCGGGTTGGGCAACCTCTTACGCCGCGGAATACGATCCAAAGGATGCAGGACAATGGTACGGAGGCAGCTCGGTAGACAACCAGGCGCTGTTTGACAAAAACGGCAAGGCGCTCGAGTCCTTAAAGATATTTGCCCTCGTCAAAGAGGGAAACGACCTGTCCTGAACGTAAAAATCAGTCTTTCTTACGGCTTTTTACCGAATTATTATAAGGAAACATATCTAAAATGAAGAAAATGACAAGAAAAACGATAATATATCTTTTGGCGGTGCTTATGATCATATCAACGCTTGTATTTTCAGGCTGTGAGGGCAGGGGAAGCGACCCCGGTGAGGCTTACGTAACCGATGATAATTATAGGACCTTTTATCAGGTATTCGTAGGCTCGTTCTCAGACTCCAATAACGACGGTATCGGAGATATCCGCGGCATTATAGAGCGCTTTGACTACCTCAACGATGGAGATCCAAATTCCAAGGAAAGCCTTGGCGTTGAGGGAATATGGCTCTCTCCCATATTTTCCTCGCCCTCATATCACAAATACGATGCGACAAACTATTATAAGATAGACTGGCGATTCGGAAGCGAGGCGGATCTTATTGAGCTTGCAGAGCTTTGCGAGGAGCGTAACGTCAAGCTTATTCTCGATCTTGCCATCAACCATACCTCAACTCAGCACGAGTGGTTCGTTAAATTCAAGGAAGCGAGAATGAACGAGGATACAGAAAGCGAGTATTACGATTATTATACCTGCGTTACTACTGCGGAAAAGGTGGGCGGAAGAACCTATCAGAAGATCGCGGGAGTGGACGCTTGGTATGAGTGCAATTTCTCGGGAGATATGCCAGAATTGAATTTTGACAATCCCGAGGTAAGAGAAGCGACGCTTGATATCGCCAAATATTATATTGATCTGGGCGTTGACGGCTTCCGATTTGACGCGATCAAGTATATATATTACGGAGATACCGCAAAAAGCGTGGAGTTCTGGGAATG
>JAZQTY010000222.1:0-2082 GCA_045631025.1 Eubacteriales bacterium | reverse complement strand
TCAAGGAGCTTTCAGACGAGCTTGCCGCGTACGAGATACGCGCAGAGAGGAAAAGTCTTTACGACGATATAGAATTACTCCGCGTATACGGGCTTGACGTTTGTGTGATGCGTGACAGACAGGTAAGATATTACGCAGGCTCCCGTAGCTTTGAGCTCGCAGAGCTTAAGCTTCTGGTGGATGCCGTTCAGTTCTCTAAATTTATAACCGCAAAGAAAAGCGCCGCTCTTATCAAGAAGCTTGAGGCTCTTGGCAGTAGGTATCAGGCGTCGCAGCTGCATAGGCAGGTAGAGGTCAGCGAAAGGCTGAAGGCGGATAACGAGGAGATATTCTGCAACGTCGATATGATACATAGAGCAATATCCGAGAACAGAAAAATATGCTTTAGATATTTTGAGTGGGACGCGCAAAAGAAGCGAGTGCTGCGGCGTGACGGAAGCTTTTACTGTGTAAGTCCGTGGGCTCTTACTTGGGATGACGAGAATTATTATATGGTCGCCTTTGACGGCGAGGTAGAGCGCATCAAGCATTATCGCGTTGACAAAATGCTGGAAATCTATATGGATAAGAGCGCGCGAGAGGGGGAAAAGCAGTTTGCCGCGCTTGATATGCAAAGATATTCAAAGCAGGCGTTTGGTATGTACGGCGGGGAGCTTTGCAACGTGCGCTTGTCTTGCGACGCTTCAATGGCGGGAGTCGTTATTGACAGATTCGGAACTGATATCATTATTGCCAATCACGGTGAGCGCTTTGAGTTTACGGCAAAGGTCATGTTGAGCCCGACGTTTTATTCATGGGTGTTGGGCTTTGGAAATAAGATAACCGTGGTTTCTCCGGAAGACGTGAGAGAAAAGGTTAAGAGTATGGCGCAAGAAGCTTTAGCGGCTTATGAAAATTAAAGAGTCGGTTTACCGTTTGAAACGGTAAACCGACTTTTTTAATCGTCTTTTTTCGCGGAATGGCAGGAGCCGTTCATGGCGCAGCCGCTACAGCCGCAGCCACAGCCGGACTTTCCGCTTTTTTTGTTTTTTATTATGCCGCGTATTATTAAGGCAACGACTCCGCCGAGGAGAGCCAAAATAATGGCGGAAGAAATAATTTCTGTCATATCGATACCTCTATTAAATATTAAAAATTACTTTTTAGCTACTTTCCTCGCATCCGGCTTGAGTATAAGAAATACTGCAACGCCTACGAGCAAAAGAGCGATAGCCGCGCCGACGATAGTCCAAGCGCCAAGCGCTACGTGCGGAGCGTAGAGTGCGTAGATAAGGGTGCCGAGCTGATAAACGATAAAGGAAACGACGTACGCGTATACGCATTGATAGGATATAGCAAATGCCGTCCATTTAGCACTGTTCATTTCACGCTTTATAGCGCCCATAGCAGCAAAGCAGGGAGCGCAGAGCAGGTTAAACAGCAGGAATGAAATACCTGCAAGCTTGCCGAGTCCCGCAAATTCCGTAACGCCGAATACTGCAACGATCTCTTCCTTTGCAATAAGGCCCATGAGAGTTGCAACCGCTGCCGTAGGCTCGGCAAAGCCAAGGGGAGCAAAAAGCCAAGCGATGCCCATGCCGAGGTGATCAAGCAGAGAAGTGAAGCCTTCGGGCGCTTCAAGATAAATTCCAAAGCTGCCGTGGGCAACGCCGACGGTCGAGCCCAACCAAATAATTATGGTTGAAAGGAGTATGACCGTTCCCGCCTTTTTGATGAACGACCAGCTACGCTCCCAAGTGGAGCGCATGACGTTGGTGAAGGTAGGCATGTGGTAGGCGGGAAGCTCCATAACGAAGGGAGCGGACTCGCCTCTGAATATTTTTGTTTTCTTTAGTATTATACCCGAAATTATGACCGAAACAATACCTATAAAGTAGCACAGAGGTGCCAGCCACCAACCCTTCTCGGGGCCACCGAACAGCGCACCCGCGATCATAGCGATAACGGGGAGCTTTGCGCCGCAGGGAATAAAGCTGGTGGTGATTACAGTCATTTTTCTGTCGCTCTCGTTTTCAATCGTTCGCGACGCCATTATACCGGGAACGCTACATCCCGTGCCTATAAGCATGGGGATAAAGGACT
>JAZQTY010000221.1:0-6804 GCA_045631025.1 Eubacteriales bacterium | reverse complement strand
CCCAGTCACCGAAGGAACACATACGGTCTGTTCCTCTTGCACGTGCATAAGCGCAAGCCAAGGGAGAATCGTCAAGACCTTCGATATCGTCAACAAAGCAAGCCTTCTTGAGAGTATCGTTGAGCTTGATGCCGACTGCTGCAGAGGTGGGGCTTACGTGCTTGAAGGAGGTAGCACAGGGCATGCCCGTAGCTTCCTTAAGCTCCTTTACGAGCTGCCAGCTGTTGAATGCGTCGAGGAAATTTATATATCCGGGTCTGCCGCAAAGAATTTCTATGGGCAGCTCCTTGCCGTTCTCCATATAGATCTTCGAGGGCTTTTGGTTGGGGTTACAGCCGTATTTAAGTTCAAATTCTTTCATGCCTATACTCCTTATACGTTTTTATTGATTATGATTTCTTCGGGTGCGCTGCCGTCAAGCGGAACTACGCGAACGAACAAGGAAACCTTGTTGTCAGCGTTAAGATTATTCCAAACAACGTCGGCAAGCTCCTTTGCCGTATTGGGAAGCTCTACCATCTCGGGCTCACCGTAGAACGAGGGAATGGGATTTCCGTCGCACTCGTAGGTGTGAATGAAATGTCCAAGTCCTGCCAAGGGCGCATACTCGTAGAAATATCTGTTGCAAACCTCGGGATTGCCGTTACTGCTCTTAAGAATAGACATCTTGTAAGTAAAAGTGTTTCTCGGGAAGCAGTAATAGTTGATAGCGGAAATTCTGGGGGTGTAGTTGGGGCAATCGGGTTCAAACTCACGAGTTCTGAGTCCGTCCTCAAAGGTCTTGCCGTCGTTTATTGCGTTATAAACGGTGTCCGTCTGGTCGCCGTTCGTAACTATATCAATATTTCCGCCCTTAGTCTGAAGATAGGGATTATAGATAATAAGGCTGGGATCAACGAGTTTCGACTCGTCAAACGCCTTAGTACGCATTCCGCCCTCGTATCTTTCAAATATACGGTTGCGGCTGTTTTCACTGCGTCCCATTATAAAGTACGCGATCATCGCGTTCTTGCCGTCAGCCGACTGACCAACGATAATACCTCTGCCGGGGTAGGAATTTGCGCTGAGCAAATCCGCAATCTTATTCATTCCGCTTACACTCATTTTTTCGTTACCTTTCTCGATTTAATAATTTCATTGGAAACAAGCTCCGCTGCCTTGGGAAGTATCTTCCACTCCGCCTGCCGCATGACCTTCTGCTGAAGGCTCTCGGGAGTTTCGTTTCTCTTTACGGACACGCTTCTTTGCAAAATGATCTCCCCGCCGTCGGGAATCTCATTGACATAATGCACAGTAGCTCCCGTAACCTTTACGCCCTTTTTGAGTGCCTCCTCGTGAACGCGCAATCCGTAAAAGCCCTTTCCGCAAAACGACGGAATAAGCGAGGGGTGCACGTTGATTATGCGCTTTGGGTATCTCGACGTAAAGCTTTCGCTGAGTATACTCATAAAGCCTGCAAGTATTATAAGCTCAATGCCGTATTCCTCCAAAACGCCGATTAGCTTTTCCTCAAAGGCTTCCTGCGTTCCCTGCTCCTTTTTGGAAACAACGACTGCAGGAATACCCGCCAAGGATGCACGGGTTATCGCGTAGGCGTTCGGATTATTGGATACGACCAAAACGATCTCTCCGCTTTTTATAATATTGCTCTTTTGCGCGTCTATCAACGCCTGAAGATTAGTTCCGCCACCGGAAACAAGCACGGCAATTTTTGCCTTTTGTATAGCTCCCATAAGCGCTCCTTTATTTTTCATTTTTAATTTACTGGCCTATCAGCAGAAAATAACGCCCTCGTCACCCTTGACGATCTCACCGATGACGTATGCGTCCTCGCCGTTTGCCTTGAGAATTTCAAGAGCCGTCTCGACCTCGTCTGCGGGAACGGTTATGCTCATACCAACGCCCATGTTGTACGTGTTGAACATATCTCTCTCGGGAATATTTCCGCGCTTTGCGATAAGCTCGAATATAGGAAGCACCTTAACTGCGCTTCTCGTGATCTTTGCCGAGTATCCCTTGGGAAGCGCTCTCGGAATGTTCTCATAAAATCCGCCGCCCGTGATATGGCTTATTCCCTTTACGTTTACCTTTTCGAGAAGTGCGAGCACGCTCTTTACGTAAATTCTCGTGGGCGTAAGGAGTGTTTCTGCAACGGTCTTTCCGCCGAGCTCATCGCAAGGAACGTAAAGATCGTCGGGATTGTTGTCTATGTCAAAGACCTTTCTGCAAAGTGAAAATCCGTTGGAGTGTATACCGCTGGATGCAAGCGCGATAACGACGTCGCCCTCTGCGGTCTTTGTGTTATCAAGTATCTTTTTCTTATCAACGATACCAACCGCAAATCCCGCAAGGTCATATTCCTCCTCGGGCATCATACCGGGATGCTCTGCAGTCTCGCCGCCTATAAGTGCCGCGCCCGACTGAACACAGCCCTCGGCAACACCGCTAACGATAGCCGCGATCTTTTCGGGAACATTCTTTCCACAAGCGATATAGTCAAGGAAGAAGAGAGGCTTCGCGCCGCAGCAGATAATGTCGTTAACGCACATTGCGACTGCGTCTACACCTATCGTGTCGTGCTTATCCATCAAAATAGCGAGCTTTACCTTCGTTCCGCAACCGTCCGTTCCTGATACGAGAACGGGATTTTCAATGCCCGTGGGAAGTCCGAAGCAGCCGCCAAATCCTCCGACGTCATCAAGACAGCCCTCGTTCTTCGTTCTCGCGATATGTGACTTCATCAATTCAACCGCCTTATAACCCGCGGTTATGTCTACGCCTGCCGCCTTGTAGCTTTCGCTGTAACTCTTTTCCATTTTAAAAATTCCTTTCGTCAACAAATATTTATATTCAAATTATTCTTTACCTGTCCAGCAATACGTGCAAAGCTTACACGGCTCAATGCCGATAGCCTCGATTATTCCCTCAAGAGATTGGAACTCAAGAGAATCAAAGTGGAATTTATCCGCTATCGCCTTGCGAAGCTTCTTTCCTCTTTCCGTATCGGAGGAAGCGTATTCTTCTATAAACTCAAAACCCGCCTCGCCCTCAAGCTCAAGTATCGTTCGTCTTGCGATAAGCTCCAAGGGGCTTGTCGCGCGAGAGAAGTTCAGATATTTGCAGCTATACATTATAGGCGGACACGCCGAGCGCATGTGCACCTCTTTAGCACCGTTTTCAAGCAAAAAGTCAACCGTTCCCTTAAGCTGAGTTCCTCTTACTATCGAGTCGTCAACTATAAGAAGCTTTTTGTCCTTGATAAGCTCCTTGACGGGTATCTGCTTCATCTTTGCTATCTTATTACGCTCGGTTTGGACTGTCGGCGTAAAGCTACGCATCCATGTAGGCGTATATTTTATGAACGCGCGTGCAAAGTCTGCATCGCTCTCGTTTGCGTATCCTATGGCGTGCGGTGTTCCCGAGTCAGGCATACCGCACACGTAGTCAATATCCTGCGCCACTCCCCGCGCCTTGTCGTTCTGCGCAAGAATTTTTCCGTTTCTGTATCGCATTATCTCGACGTTTACACCCTCGTAGTCCGAGGTAGAATAGCCATAATACGTCCAAAGAAACGCGCACATTTTCATTTTATCGCGGGGCTTGGCAAGCTGTTCTACTGTTTCTGCCGTAACCTTAACGACCTCACCCGGGCCAAGCTCCATAATCTTTTCGTAGTCAAGCTTTTCAAATGCGAAGGACTCAAACGAAATACTGTGTCCAGCCTCGTTTTTTCCGATTATAGAGGGAAGTCTGCCAAGCTTATCTCTCGCAACTATAATACTACCGTCGTTGATAAGCAGCATTATTGCCGCCGTTCCGTCAATAACGTCCTGTGCAAATCTTATTCCCTCGCAGAAGGTATCCTTCTTGTTTATCAAGGATGCCACGAGCTCAACCGAGTTTACCTTTCCGCCCGTCATAACACCGAAGTGTCCGCCGTCAGTCAACTCATATTCCTCGATAAGCTGCTCTGCATTATTTATGTGTCCAACGATACAGATAGCGTACGTTCCTATACGCGAGCGGATAAGCAATGGCTGCGGATGCGTGTCGCTGATACAGCCTATCGCCGCCTTTCCCTTCATTTCGTTCAGTATGTTTGCGAACTTCGTTCTGAAAGGCGAGTTTTCAATGTTGTGAATATCGCGCTGAAGTCCGATCTCCTCGTCATAAGCCGCCATTCCGCCGCGTTTAGTTCCGAGGTGTGAATGATAATCCGTACCAAAGAAAACGTCAGATATTGCGTCTCGCTTGCTTACGACTCCAAAAAAACCTCCCATAGGTCCTCCTCTGATTGTTTACTTTGTTTCTTATGCGTTAAATCTTGCTTCTATCTCTGCGTTCTTTGCGAGAACCTTTTCAGCTCCCGCACTTCTTGCCGCGTTAAGCTTTGCGGCGAGCGCCTCGTCGGTTACGGCGAGAATCTGTATTGCGAGCAAAGCCGCGTTCGCAGCACCATCAACCGCAACTGTCGCAACGGGAATACCCGTAGGCATCTGCACGGTGGACAAAAGAGCGTCCATACCGTCAAAGTTCTTGGACTTTACGGGGATACCTATTACGGGCAACGTGGTGTTTGCCGCAACCGCTCCCGCAAGGTGCGCCGCCATTCCCGCCGCCGCGATCAAAGCACCAAAGCCATTCTCTCTTGCGCTTGCGGAAAATTCCTTTGCCTCAACGGGCGTTCTGTGCGCGGAATAAACGTGAACCTCAAAGGGTACTCCGTATTCCTTAAGCGTGTTGATCGCCTTCTCAACTACGGGAAGATCACTGTCGCTTCCCATGATAATTCCAACTTTTTTCATGTAAAATCCTCCAAAAAATAAATATGGGCAGTCCTACCCAAAGGTAAAGGACTGCCCAGACGGTCGGCTATATTACTTTAAGCTCCCATGTAGTTTTTTCTACTTATCCGTCGGTCACAAAAAGCCACGAAAAGGCACACAGCCCTTAACGAATATATTATACCACATAGTAACCGTAAAGTCAATAAAATTATCTTTATTCGACAATAAATTTTTGGGGCAAAACACGGCTTTTGTTTGTAATTATTCAACATACCTTTACCGTGAAAATTTGCTCTCCAGCTTTAGCAAAACGGTAGATATCGGCACGATAAGCGTTCCCGCCACTAAATTACCTATTGCATGAACAACGTCGAACGGAAATCCGCTTGCGATCCACGCGAGCATTCCCCTCCAATCCAAACCAAAGACAAGCGCTTGAAAGGGTGCATACAGCGTTCCGAATGCAAGCCCGTGCAAGGCGCAGACCGTTATATATACGGGAGCTTTGAGCCATTTCGGCATTCTTCTCGGCAAAAGCATAGTCACTCCCCAAAGCACCGTCCAAACGTAGCAGTAAGGTACCCACCAAGGGCTAAATCCCATGTATACTCCACTTAACAAAATGAACATAGCTATAGGCGCAAGTGCTTCAAAGCGATAAACGATGGTATATATCATAACCAAAGCGCCCACAAGATGTACGTTTGGCAAAGCCTCCATAACCACCTTTGAGGTAAACATTAGCGCGCCAAGCATGGAAAAAAGCACGAGCTTTCTTATTATTTCTGCCCATTTAGGGCGTCTTCTCTTTTCCAATTTTACTCTGCCTTAAAGGTGTAAACCTTGCCTGCCTCTATTTCGGTAGAATCCACTCCTGCCATAGCATAAGAGCCGTCTACGTAAAACGCCCAATATTTGCCGTCCGTGTCGTAATCAAGCGTAACGCCGTCAACCGTCTTTACGTAAAGGCCAAACTGTCCTTCCTCTCCCGAAATAAGACCTACTCCGACAAGTGCGTTACCCACGATTGTTTCATTGGTGTGCACAGTATAAGCCTTGCTCGAACCATCGGCAAAGACAACTGTAAAGGGAAAAGACCTCTCCCCTTCTCCTATTGAGGTAGCTGACTCCGCCTGCGTAGTGGGGGCTGTATCATCACCCTCCACGTCTTTTTTGTCACAAGATACAACGGAAAGTGCCATAGCCGCAATAAGCACGATCACGAGAACAAGTGACAGAATTGAATGCTTTTTAAAAATTCCGTTCATTTTAATTCTCCTAAAATTTTATTTTTCTCGCATACCAAGCCTTCTTCTTTTTTGATTTTTTAAGAACCGGACCGTGCGGTAAAAGGCTTACGGGGCAAGTCTTCCGACTTGGCAAAATGCGCTTTGACACGAGGCACGAAAAACCTTCTCAAGTAAAGACTCAATGGATAACAAGCTCTGCGGCGAGCTTGCTTTCGCGCCTATTTTTGCATACGGCGACACGCTCGTTTCGGCTTCTCACCGAATTCCTTATTAAGCACTGTGTGCACCCCTGACATACGCTCATATTATAGCACGAAATCAAAAGAAAGTCAACCCGAGGATTGACTTTCTTTGACAAATTATTTATTAAAAAACTTCTCGCCGCAACCGTAGTTTTCGTATACGTAATCAATGTCCTTATCTCCTCTGCCGGACAAGCAGCAAAGGATAGAGCCTGACTTATGCTCCTTCGCGTATCTTATAGCGTATGCAAGCGCGTGCGAGCTTTCGATCGCGGGGATAATTCCCTCGTAGCGGCAAAGCAGGAAGAATGCTTCCATTGCTTCCTCGTCACTTGCGGTCTCGTAGTGTACTCTGCCGAGGTCGCGAAGATGCGCGTGCTCGGGGCCGACGCCGGGATAATCGAGTCCGCTCGCGATAGAGTATACGGGCAACGGCTCGCCGTTCTCATCCTGAAGAAGATAGCTCTCAAAGCCGTGAAGTCTTCCCTTCGTACCGAACTGCATGGTAGCCGCATGGTCACCTAC
>JAZQTY010000220.1:0-4053 GCA_045631025.1 Eubacteriales bacterium | reverse complement strand
GTGCAGAAGGGGTAGTTTGCCGACTCTGCGCCCGCGCCCGTCAGGGCGTTAAAAAGTGTACTTTTTCCTACGTTTGGAAGTCCGACGATACCAAGTTTCATGGTTTATATTTCTCCTTAAAATTCCTTTGTTTTTAATTTTCATAGGCTTTAGGCTATTCAAGCCGCCGCCAAAATATTACATCAATTTATAATTATATCATATACCGCGGCTTTTTTCAAGATGTATGAGTAAATTATTGGCTTTTACTTTTAATGCTTTTAATGAAATAGAGGTAAAAAACAGTTGAAAAATTCAGAAAAATATGCTATAATGAATTTTGACATATAAGTTCTTTCGTATGGGGGAAATGCTTATGAACAAAAGAGGGAGATTCTCTTTGTCAACGACACAGATAATATTGCTCAGCTTTATTGTGGCAATAGGCGTGGGTAGTCTGCTTTTGGCGCTTCCCATAAGCGCTGCCGACGGACACGCCGTGCCGTACGTGGACGCGCTGTTTACCGCTACGACGGCAACCTGCGTTACGGGACTTGTGACCGTTCCCACGGCTACTACGTGGAGCGTATTCGGGCAGATCGTTATTCTTATTTTAATTCAGATAGGCGGACTCGGTATTATTACCATCATGTCGGGCTTTATGCTTATGCTTAACCGAAAAATGGGTATAGGCGACAGGCTGCTGCTTCAGGATGCCTTTAACCTTAACACCATGTCGGGGCTTGCGAAATTCATACGCAATATTCTGCTCGGAACACTCGTTATCGAGGGGGTCGGCGCGCTGCTTTATATGACGGTTTTCGTGCCAAGGTTCGGCGCGCGCGGCATATGGATATCCGTATTTAACGCCGTGTCGGCGTTTTGTAACGCGGGTATCGACGTAATAGGAGAGAACAGTCTTTGCGATTATGCGACCAATCCCATTATAAATATCGTTACCTCGGCGCTTATAATCATCGGCGGTATCGGTTATATCGTTTGGTGGGACGTGCTTCGCGTTTTGAGGAGCAGAACACCCAAAAACAGACGGGTATTCAGGCATCTGACTCTGCACTCGAAGATAGCGATAGTTACCACGCTTGCGCTAATTTTCGGCGGCGGACTTTTCCTGTTTATCGTTGAGTATAACAATCCCGAAAGCATCGGAAATCTGTCGCTTATCGATAAAATACAGGTTTCGCTTTTCCAGTCGGTCACGACGAGAACGGCGGGCTTTGCATCAGTCCCGCAGGAGAGCTTGACGGGGGCGGGAGCTATACTCTCGATGATACTTATGTTTATCGGCGGCTCTCCCGTGGGCACGGCGGGGGGCGTAAAGACGGTAACGGCGGTAGTTTTGCTATGCTCTGCGCTTTCAACCGTCAGAAATAAGCACTCGGCTACTATTTTTAATCGCGCGATATCGGCAGAGTCAATACGAAAGGCAGTGGCTGTAGTCGCTACGTTCGTCGTTATATTTTTGTCGTCGACCGTATTGCTGTCGATGACGACGGATGCTTCCTCGCTTGACGTTTTTTACGAGACGATGAGTGCTACGGCAACCGTCGGGCTGTCGAGAAATCTTACGTCGGAACTTAACACACTCGGAAAAATAATCATAATTTTCACCATGTATTTCGGTAGGGTAGGGCCTATTTCTCTTGCGGTAGCGCTTGGCAGCAGAGGAAAAAATCAAAATTCGGTTTCCGATCCCGTTGAGGAAATCAGTATAGGATAAAGTTGGATAAAGGAGATAGAATATGCAGAAAAAGAAAACTTACGCCGTGTTCGGTCTTGGAAGATACGGAATGGCGGTTTCGAGGGAGCTCGTTGAAAACGGAATGGAGGTTATCGCGATAGATATAAATCAAAGCGCGGTAAACCTTGCGGCGACCTACCTTCCCGTTTGCAAGTGTGCTGACGTTACGGATGCGGAGGTTTTAGAGCGTCTCGGTATTTCTGAAATAGATACCGTTGTCGTTTGCATGGCAGGTAATCTTGAGGCGAGCGTTATGGCAGTTACGCTTTGTAAAGAGATAGGTGTTAAAACGGTTATTGCAAAGTGCGGAAGTGAGATGCATCAGAAAATACTTACCCGTGTCGGAGCGGATAAGGTCGTATTTCCGGAAAGAGAGTCAGGCGTTCGCCTTGCTAAAAACATGTTAAGCTCAAGTTTTATGGATATGCTTTCCTTGTCAAAGGATGTCTCTATTGTCGAGATAGACGTAAAGAGCGAGTGGGTTGGAAAAAATCTAATTGAGCTTAATCTGAGAAAGAAATACGGATTTAACATAGTTGCGATAAAGACGGGAGACAGTGTTGACGTTGCCATAGACCCAACAGCTCCGCTTACTGACAGCATGAATCTCATAGTTATCGCAAACACCGCGAATCTTTTGAAAATGAAATAAAACTCACAGAGCAAGAACGGAAGGATTTTTTCCTTTTATCCTTGCTCTGTTTTGCTTATATTGGGTTTATTTTTGATTTAACACTTGACAAAAGAAGAGATATCAAGTATAATATTTGAGAATTATTCTCAAATTGGAGGCGCGGTATGGCAGAGTACGTCACCGAGCAAAAGAAAATACTTAAAAGAATACTTGAGGAGAACGCGGATTCCTCATACACGGTCGAGGAGCTTATGGAAAAGCTTCGGGACGCCTGCGGAGACGAGGCGCCGGGAAAGAGTACGGTGTATAGATTGATAACGCATCTCGTTGAGGACGGCACAGTCAAAAAATTCTCAAGGGACGGCAGCAGAAAATGGTCGTACCAGATAGTTTTGGGCGAGCATTGCGACTGTCATTTGCACCTTAAGTGTATGGACTGCGGAAGGCTCATTCACCTTGACGAGTCCGTTTCGGACGAGCTTCTTGACAAGGTTCGCACGGTAAGCGATTTCTCGGTGAACGAGGAGGCGACGGTGCTTTTCGGCAGGTGTGGAGGCTGTAAGGAGACGGGCAAACGATGAGAACAGCAAAAAGAATCATAACAGCGCTTGTTTGCCTTGCTGTTTTGCTCTTCGCGCTGCTTTCTTTTGGCTGTGCGCGTCAAGCGGACGGAGTGGAAATACTATGTACCGTTTTTCCCATATACGATTGGGCAAGGAGCATTATCGGAGAGAGCGAGGGAGTCACGCTGTCGCTTCTCGTGGAAAACGGTACGGATATGCACAGTTTTCAGCCGTCCTTTCGGGACGTTGCGAAAATAAAGCGGTGCGACGTGCTTATTCTCGTTGGCGGCGAATCGGACAAATGGGTTGCCGAAGCGGCGGAGGAGGACACGACCGTGATTAGGCTTTCAGAGCTTGACGGCGTTAAGCTTTACGAGGTGTCCTCGCAGAGCGGAGAGCACGACCACGGCGAGGAATACGAGCACGGTCACGGACATCACGAGCATACCTTTGACGAGCATTTGTGGCTTTCAATAGACAACGCGAGAGCTTCGTCGGAGGAGATATTCGAGTCGCTTTGCGCGATCGACGGCGAAAACCGTGAAGCTTATAAAAAGAATTTTGAGGCTTATGAAAAATCGTTGACAGAGCTTGACGAAAAAATGCGAAGCGTTGCCAAGGATGCGGAAAGCACTTTGATTTTTGCGGACAGATTTCCGTTCGTATATCTTTTTGAGGATTACGGACTTGAATACTATGCGGCGTTCGAGGGCTGTACCACGGACACGAACGCAGACTTTGAGACCGTCGTGCGTCTTGCGAAAATGGCGGACGAACAGAACGGCAGATGGGTGCTCGTAACTGAAAGCTCCGACTGCGCTCTCGCGGAGAGCGTAATAAGAGCGTCGGCACGAGACGATCTTGAGATAAGAGCGCTTGACTCGATGCAGTCGCTTACGGGTGACGACGTAAGCAACGGCGCGACGTATATAGGGATAATGGAGAGTAACGTAAGGATACTCGAAGAAATTTTGAAATAAGAGGAGTAAGGTATGCCTCAAATAATTTGCCGCGATCTCTCGCTCGGATACGACGGAGTGAGTGTTTGCGAGCACGTGAATTTTTCGGTAAATAAGGGAGATTATCTGTGCGTCGTCGGAGATAACGGTTCCGGCAAG
>JAZQTY010000219.1:0-2116 GCA_045631025.1 Eubacteriales bacterium | reverse complement strand
GACTTTGAGGCGATTATTCGCAATACCGTAAGGGATATCGGATACACGCACAGCGGCATCGGCTTTGACGCGGACAGCTGCTCCGTCACGATCGCTATTCACGAGCAGTCGCCCGATATCGCGCTCGGAGTTGATAAGTCTCTCGAGGCAAAGGAGGGAAAGGGCGACGGACTCGATACGGGTGCCGGAGACCAGGGGCTTATGTTCGGATACGCCTGCAACGAGACCGAGGAGCTTATGCCTCTGCCGATCTCTATGTCTCATAAGCTTGCAAAAAGACTTACTGACGTAAGAAAGAACGGAACGCTTGACTATTTGCGCCCCGACGGAAAGACGCAGGTCACGGTCGAGTATCAAGACGGCAAGCCCGTAAGAATAGATACCATCGTTATTTCCTCGCAGCACAGCGCTGACGTGGAGCTTGACGAGATACGCCGCGACGTTATAGAAAACGTCATTCTTCCGACCGTTCCTGCAACTCTTATGGACGGGGAGACCAAGATATACGTAAACCCCACGGGAAGATTCGTCGTAGGCGGACCTGCGGGAGACACGGGACTTACGGGAAGAAAGATCATAGTTGATACATACGGCGGATATTCACGCCACGGCGGCGGAGCTTTTTCGGGCAAGGACCCGACGAAGGTTGACCGCTCGGCATCGTATGCGGCAAGATATATTGCAAAGAACATCGTAGCGGCAGGACTTGCCGACAAGTGTGAGGTGCAGGTTGCATACGCAATAGGCGTTGCGAAGCCCGTGTCGGTAATGATCGACACCTTTGGAACGGGTAAGGCAGACGAGGAGGCTATCAGCCGCGCTGTGGACAAGCTATTTGATCTTCGTCCTGCGGCGATAATCAATAAATTCGATCTTCGCCGTCCTATCTACTACGCTACTGCGGCTTACGGACATATGGGCAGAGAGGACGCAAGCCTTCCTTGGGAGGCTACCGACCTTGCAGATGCCCTCAAGGCAGAGCTTGCAAAATAAAACAAAACGAGGGGCTGCTTCATTTGACTTCCATATCTAAATGAAGCAGCCTAAATTTTAAACTTGAAGGAGGTAGAGGTATGTTGCAGGAAGGCAATGAGCTTGAAAAGCTTGACGGTACGGTTGAGCATATAATTTATTACAACGAAGAAAACGGATATACTATTTGCGACATGGCTCTTGCCGACGACGAGATAATAACGGCTGTCGGACTTATGCCTATGCTCGGTGAGGGAGACAGACTGACGGTTTTTGGCAGATGGGTAAATAATCCCAAGTACGGCAGACAGTTCAGCGTAACGCAGTACGAAAGAGTCATGCCCGCAGACGTAAGCTCTATTTTAAAATATCTTTCATCAAGGGCGATCAAGGGCGTTGGACCCAAGACGGCGCAGAGGATAGTTGACGAGTTCGGCGAGGATACGTTTGACGTAATAGAAAACCATCCCGAGTGGCTTGCAAACGTCAAGGGAATCTCGATTAAGCTCGCGCTGTCCATTTCCGAAAGCTTTAAGGAGCAGGCGGGCGTACGCAGCGCTATGATGTTTTTTAGAGACTATTTCGGCGTAGCGACCATATTGAAGATATATAAGCGCTTTGGTACTCGCGCCGTTGATGTTGCAAAGCAAAATCCTTACAGACTTTGTAACGAGATCGAGGGTATCGGCTTTGAAAAGGCTGACGGTATTGCGTCAAGCCTTGGATTTGTAAACGATAACTTTGACAGAGTGATGAGCGGTATAAACTACGTGCTTACCAAGAACGAGATGGTAAACGGGCACGTATGTCTACCTTTCTCAAAGCTTTGTGAGAGCTCTGCGGAGCTTCTTGAGGTGGATTCGGATTTGACGGCGGACGCCGCGCACGAGCTTTTGCGAGAGGGGCGGCTCGTCAGTATGAGAATGGACGGAGAAACCTTCGTATACCGCCGCGAGACATATGAAAATGAAAAATATATAGCGGAGAAGCTTGTAAAGATAGATAAGCTTTCGGCATCCGTTGACGTTACCGATATCGAGAGCTTCATATCAAACGAGGAGATACGAAGCGGAATTTCCTACGCAAGCCTTCAAAAGCAGGCGATTGCGGACGCTTTACGCTACGGCGTAATGATACTCACGGG
>JAZQTY010000218.1:0-10259 GCA_045631025.1 Eubacteriales bacterium | reverse complement strand
GTCCGCTTCCATCGCCGCCCGCAAGCTTTTCAACCTCGGAAACGCTGACTCTGTTGTAGTCTCCCTCAACGGAATGCTTGAGCGCGGATGCCGCAACCGCGAATTCTATTGCCGCCTGCGTGTCCTTACCCGAAAGAAGCGCGTAGATAAGACCGCCGCCAAAGCTGTCACCTCCGCCTACGCGGTCAACTATATGCAGGTGATAGGACTTCGAGTAGCAATAGTTCTCGCCGTCAAAAAGCATTCCCGCCCAATCGTTGTCGCTTGCGGAAATAGAGGAGCGAAGCGTAATAGCAACCTTTTCAAATCCGAATTTTTCCTTAAGCTGCTTTGCAACCGACTTATATCCCTCGTGATTGAGCTTACCGCCGTAAATATCCGTGTTTTCAGCCTCAATTCCGAATACGTCCTTTGCATCCTCCTCGTTGGAAATGCAAACGTCAACGTACTGACAAAGCTTCGTCATAGCCTCGCGAGCCTCGGATCTGGTCCAAAGCTTACCGCGGTAGTTGAGGTCGCAGGATATCTTTACGCCGTGCTTTTTAGCGGCTACGCACGCCTGCTCGCAGATTTCAACCATATTTCCGCCGAGCGCGGGAGTAATTCCCGTGAAGTGAAACCAATCAGCTCCCTCAAAGATAGCGTCCCAATCGAAATCGGAGGGGACTGCCTCGGAGATAGCCGAGTGCGCGCGGTCGTAAATACATACGCTTCCTCTCTGGGATGCGCCCTTTTCAAGGAAATATATACCCACTCTGTCTCCGCCGCGAACGATTTTTGATGTGTCAACGCCGAAATAACGAAGCGAATCAACTGCCGCCTGACCTATCGCGTGCTTCGGAAGCTTGGTTACGTAAGCGCTCTCAAGACCGTAATTGGCAAGAGAAACCGCAACGTTTGCCTCGCCGCCGCCAAAGGTAGCCTGCATCTGATCGTTCTGGAAAAATCTATAATATCCGTTAGGAGCGAGTCTTAACATAAGCTCGCCAAAAGTTACAACCTTCATTTTTATGTTTTGAGAAATTATTTTCTCAAGCTCCTTTCAAAAAATTATTCTCAAATTACTTTCCGCTTACGAGCGCTACTGCTCTTGCGGTCTTTTCTTTTATCTCGTCGGGTGTGCCCTTCATCATCCAGCTACCGCCGCAAGCTATTATCTTGTCGAACGCGAGATATTCAAGCACGTTATCCTCGGAAATACCGCCCGTAGGCATAAATTTGAGAGTCGGGAAAGCCGCAGAAAGCGCCTTAAGAGTTCCGAGACCGCCGAAATTCGAGCAGGGGAAGAATTTTACGACCTCAAGTCCGTAGGAAATAGCCGTAATTATTTCCGTGGGAGTTACGCAGCCCGGAAGATAAAGAACTCCTCTTTCTCTGCACACCTCCGCAACCTCGGCTGCAAAGCCGGGACCTACTATAAATTTAGCGCCGCAATCAATAGCCTTATTGCACTGCTCTGCGTTAATAACCGTTCCCGCGCCTATAAGCATCTCGGGGAATTTTTCACAGCCGAGCTTTATAGCGTCTGCCGCGCAAGCGGTACGGAAGGTGATCTCCGCAACGGGAAGTCCGCCGTCACAAAGTGCGCGGAGTGTGGGCTCTGCGTCTGCAATATCCTTAATAACTACAACGGGAACTATTTTAAGCTCCTTAACCTTTTCTGAAACGTTCATGTCTTTTCTCCTTTTGTTTTGAAATTTATTCAGTAATCATAGGTATCTTCATAATGCTCTTAAGCTCGTCCCTATCAAGGAAGGGAGCGAGGTCCTCAAGAGGAGGACTTACGAGTGTGCCGTCAGGCAATCTCTTGGTAGCACTCTTGGGCTCAAAGAACTGCGCGGGATCAACGAAAATCTCGCCTATAAACGCGCCGTCCGCAGAAAACGCCTTGTCAAGAACAGAATCGATTTCCGCGTTGTTTTTGCAAGCCGCGTACTCGTAGCCGTAAGCCCACGCCAAGCGTTCGAGCGACGGGAATGATAAGTCGCCGCTTTCGGGACCGATACCGACCTTGGTATGTCCTCCGAAAATATTGGTCTGCGTCTGTCTTATAGAGTGATATCCGTCATTGTTAATAACGAATATCTTTATGGGCAATTTATTCGTAAGAATGGTCTGAAGCTCTTGAAGATTCATTTGAATACTTCCGTCGCCCGTAAGACAAACGATCTGTTGCTTATTTAGCGCCGCGCATACGCCGACTGCCGCAGGCAGGTCGTATCCCATAGAAGCAACGGCGGAGTTTATAATAAAGCGTTGATCTTTTTTAATGGTATAAGCGTGACTTCCGACTACGCAAGCCGTGCCGTTACCGACAACCGTGGTATACCCCTCGGGAAGTCTGTCGGAAAGCTTCTTTACGAATGCGTAAGGATTGGTAAGTCCTTCCCAAGCGTAATGCTTCGGAAGCACTACGGGATAATTCTTTTTCCAATCGCGGCAGGTCTGTTGCCAGCCGTTTTCGGGGAAAAGCTTGCCCTCGGGAAGCCTTGAGAGAAGGGTGTCAAGAAAATCCTTCGCGTCCGCGTGAACGGGCATTTCAACGTGCAGAGTCGGCTTTTTAAGCTCCTCGGCATCAACGTCCACCATAATAACGAACGCCTCTCTTGCCCACGTTTTCCAGTTGTATCCGACCTGACGAATGGAAAGTCGGTTACCGACGGCTAAAATAAGATCGGCGTTCTGTGCTGCGAAGTTACCCGCTCTGTCGCCCATAATACCGCCTCGACCGACGTAAAGCTCGTCGTCGTCAGCCATCATATCGATGTTATCCCAACCGGTAACGACGGGAATATTAAGACGCCTTACCGCTTTTTCAAAGGACTCAAAGCCCCCCGAAAGTCGAACTCCGTTGCCTGCGTAAAGCACGGGACGCTCGGCATTCCTTATCTTCTCAATTATCGCGTCAACCGTCGAAGCCTCGACCTTGGGAGCGATATCGTTTTCTTCATCATCGGGACAAAAGCCGACGAGCTCGTCGGTCTCTATAAAGCCACCCTGAAAGTTTACGGGAATATCTATCCAGCAAGGACCGGGTCTGCCGTGCGTTGCAAGATAAAGAGCCTTTTCCAGCGCGTATCTTATTCGCTTTGGGTCCTCTATCATCTCGCAGTATTTCGTCATACATTCAACCGCGCGTGTAATATCAAACTCCTGGTCTCCGCCCGCTCTGATATCGAGTCCCATTCCTCGCTTTGAGGTATCGTAGCGAACCTGTCCCGAAATTATAAGCATTGGAACGGAATCGAGCCAACCGCCAATAACACCCGTTATGGCATTTGTTCCGCCCGGGCCCGTTGTAACGCACACGGCGGCAATTTTGTTGTTTATCCTCGCGTAAGCCTCCGCCGCGATAGCGCAAGCCTGCTCGTGGTGATTATAAAGGCACTTAAGCCCCTCCTTGTGACCGAGTGCATCGTTAAGATGCATCGCTCCACCGCCCGTAACGGTAAAGCAATCCGTAATTCCGTTGCTCACCAAAAAGTCCGCAACGTAATCGGCAAGACGTATTTTCATAGCGTATTTTTCCTTTTTTATTTTACTTTATTAAATGGCATAAGGCCGGCGATAGCTCCGGCCCATGCGAAATATTTAAGAGTTTACAGCCGCAATAATGGTTTTAGCCATGTAATCTATCATCTCGTCGGTCATTCCGGGATATACGCCTACCCAGAAGGTATCCGACATAACTCTGTCGGTATTCTCGAGCGTTCCAACGATTCTGTATCCCTCGCCCGTCCTACGCATCTCGTCAAAGCAAGGATGCTTCGTAAGGTTACCCGCAAACAGCATTCTGGTCTGAACACCGCGCGACTCAACGTAGGAAACTACCTTCTCGCGGTCAACGCCCTCGCGGCAGGTTATAAGGAAGCCAAACCAAGAGGGATTGGAGTTTGCGCAAGGCTCGGGAAGTATAAGCTTGTCCGCAACGGGAGCAAGAGCCGCCTTGAGGCGCGCGAAATTGTGACGGCGACGCTCTACGAAGCTCGGGAATTTCTTGAGCTGTGCGCAGCCTACTGCCGCCTGCATATCGGTTGCCTTGAGGTTGTATCCGAAATGAGAATAAACGTACTTGTGGTCGTAGCCCAACGGAAGCTCACCGTACTGACGGTCAAAGCGATGACGGCAGAAATTGTCAACGCCCGAGGGGCAAACGCAATCTCTACCCCAGTCGCGAATAGAGCGAATTATCTTGGAAAGCAGAGGATTGTCGGTATATACCGCTCCGCCCTCTCCCATAGTCATGTGATGAGGGGGATAGAAGCTGCTCGTTCCTATGTCACCGACGGTACCCGTCTTGTGGGTAACTCCGTCTATGGTGTACTCGGATCCGAGCGCGTCACAGTTGTCCTCGATAAGCCACAGACCGTGCTTGTCGCAAAACGCCTTTACAGACGCAAGGTCAAAGGGATTTCCGAGAGTATGCGCTATCATAACGGCACGCGTTTTGTCCGACAGAGCCGCCTCAAGCTTGGTAACGTCTATATTGTATTGGGGAATGGTTATATCAACGAATACGGGAACTGCTCCGTACTGAATGTAGGGAGTAACGGTCGTTGGGAAGCCTGCGGCGACGGTAATAACCTCGTCGCCCCTCTTAACTGCTCTCTCGCCGAGAAGCGGAGAGGTAAGCGTCATAAAAGCAAGCAGGTTTGCAGACGAGCCGGAGTTTACGAGACTGCAATGTCTTACGCCGAGATACTCCGCGAATTTCTTTTCAAATTCGTCGGTATATCTACCCGAGGTAAGCCAGAACTCAAGCGAGCTGTCAACCAGGTTGCACATCTCCTCGCTGTCGTAAACGCGGGATGCGTAAGGAATTCTGTCGCCCTCCTTATATTCGGGCTTTTTATGGTACTTCTCACAGTATTCCCTAACCTGGCGAAGTATATTTTCTCTTTCTTCTCTCTCGTTAACCGTAGTGTTTATCTTGTTCATTTTCAAAATCCTTTCAAAGTTTCTTGAAATATTGAAATTGGCTTACGCCATACGGAAATATTATAACATATAATACATATTTTGTCAATATTATTTACACAAAACACGCGTGTTTCGTTCATTTAAAAAAGTTTTTACAAAATTCCTTGACATATAAGAAAAAATACCTTACAATATTGTGTGATGGGAGGAGGTATCGAGCATGAACGAAAGGTTTGAAAGACAGTCTCTTATAATCGGAGAGGACGCAACGAACACGCTCAAGAAAAAAAGAGTTGCGCTTTTCGGCGTCGGCGGAGTTGGAAGCTACGCGGCAGAAGCACTTGCAAGATGCGGAGTCGGTCACGTTACGCTCGTCGATAACGACGTCGTTTCCGTAAGCAATATTAACCGTCAGCTTTGCGCTCTTACCTCAACGGTAGGATTCCCCAAGGTAGAGGTCACCGCCGCGCGTATGCGCGACATAAATCCCGACGTCGACGTCAAAACGCTCCAATGCTTTTTCCTTCCCGAAAACGCTGACAGCTTCGATTTCTCGGAATACGATTTCGTGATCGACGCCATAGACACGGTAAGCGCAAAAATAGAAATAGCCGTGCGCTGTACTGCCGCCGGTGTACCAATGATAAGCTCAATGGGCACGGGAAACAAGCTCTCGCCCACCTCTTTGACGGTTGAGGACCTTGCAAAAACGTCGGGCTGTCCGCTTGCTCGCGTTATGCGCCGCGAGCTGAAGAAGCGGGGTATAATTCATCTCCCCGTCGTATATTCCAAAGAAGCCCCCATAAAACCGTCTCAATCGGACAAAAACGCAAGCGGCAAGGCAGTGCCGGGAAGTATTGCTTTCGTACCCTCTGTCGCAGGGCTTATCGCCGCGTCGGAGGCTGTCAAGGCTTTGCTTAAATAGCCAAAATTCGTAAATATATTTATTTTTCGGAGGTAACATGACCTACAACGAGATATGCATAGCTCTGGCAAACGCCGAGATCGAGAACAACAGACACGAGGCGGGATTGCTCGTATGCCATTTTTGCAATATAAACCAAGCAGAGCTGCTGACTCGTCGAGACGAGGATTTTGACTCGCCGGAGCTTTCGGCGGCTGTTAAAAAGCGCTGTCAGCGTTACCCCTTGCAATATATCCTCGGCATTTGGGATTTCTGCAACGAATCCTACCGCGTAACCGAGGACACCCTCATACCGAGACCGGACACGGAAAAGCTCGTCGAGCTTGCCGTGAGATTTTTGCCCGAGGACGCAAGATTCATAGACCTTTGCACAGGTAGCGGCTGCGTTGCAATATCGACGCTTGCCGCAAGGCAGGACACTCGCGCCGTCGCGGTCGATCTTTTTGACAAAACCCTTGAAATAGCAAGAGAAAACGCCGAAAGAAACGGTGTCGGAGAGCGATTGGGCTTTACGAAGCAAGACGTTTTCGAGCCTGCATTTATGAACGACCTTGGCAAATTCAACGCTATAATTTCCAATCCCCCGTATATTGAAACGGAGAAAATTTCTCTGCTTGACGAGGAGCTTGCGTTCGAGCCCGAGGCGGCGCTCGACGGCGGAAACGACGGACTTGATTTTTACCGTGTCATAATCGGCTCTTACGGTCAATATTTATATGAGGGGGGCGTCATGCTCCTTGAGATAGGATGGGATCAGGCGCGCGCCGTAACTGCAATATCACACGCGCACGGCTTCCGTTGTGAGGTCTATAAGGATTACTCCGGAAACGACCGCGTAGCGTATCTTACAAAAACGAATTAGGAGTTAAGCTTTGAAAATAACCGTACTTATGGGAGGACTATCCCCCGAACGAAACGTCTCGCTCTCCTCCGGCTCGCTTATTGCGGCTGCCCTGCGCAGACGCGGTCACAAGGTAATGACGCTCGACCTTTACGTAGGCGTGCCCGCAGAAATATTCGACGTCAGCTCCCTTTTTACCACGCAACAGCAAACTAACGTCACAGTCCCAAATATACTTCCCGATCTTGATGCGCTCATCGCAGAAAACGGCGGACGCACCGATGAAATAGGGCCTCGCGTAATCGACGCCTGCCGCGCGGCAGACTGTACGTTTCTTGCCCTGCACGGAGCAACGGGAGAGAACGGTCAGCTTCAGGCAATGCTCGACGCATACGGTATTCCCTACACCGGCTCGGGCTATATCGGAAGCATGCTCGCCATGGATAAGGATATTGCAAAAAAGATTTTACGCGCAGAGGATATTCTGACTCCCGATTGGGTTAGAGTAGATACCTCACACACATACGATATTAACTCAATAATAGCCAAGGTTGGACTTCCCGCCGTAATAAAGCCCTGCTCGTCAGGCTCAAGCGTGGGAGTTTTCATGGCGGACACTGCCGACGAGCTTTGTGTAGCTCTTAAGAACGCGGCTGAATACGAAAGATACGTGATGGTTGAAACGCGCATAAAAGGACGCGAGCTGACCTGCGCCTATTTTGACGGCAAAGCGCTCCCTCCCGTCGAGATAATTCCCGAGGCGGGCTTTTACGACTATCTTCGAAAGTATCAAGCGAACGCCACCAGAGAGATCTGCCCTGCGCCCATAGGTGAGGAAGCAACTCGCCTTGTATACGAAGCTACAAAAAAAGGCTTTGTCGCGCTTCGTCTTGACGGCTACGCGCGCTTTGACTACATTCTTGACGCAAACGGTCAGGCGTGGTGCCTTGAGGCGAACACCTTGCCCGGCATGACTCCCACGAGTCTTTTGCCGCAGGAAGCCGCCGCCGTAGGTATGGAATACGACGAGCTTTGCGAGAGAATAGTAATCAGCGCTTTAAAAAAGAGTAAATAAGGCTTCAAATGCTTCCCTTAGAGGAAGGCTTATCGTTAAAACGAGCTTTACCCATAAACCAAATGCATTCTCGAAAAAAACCGCTATTGGCAACGCCAATAGCGGTTTTTTATGCTTATCAATAATTTTCTGCGTGAACCTCGAAGTAGCTCTGGGGGTGTGCGCAGGTGGGGCAAAGCTGGGGCGCATTCGTTCCAACGACGATATGTCCGCAGTTGCGGCATTCCCATACCTTGACCTCGCTCTTTGCGAATACCTCTGCCATCTCAACGTTCTTGAGAAGCGCGCGGTATCTCTCCTCGTGATGCTTTTCAATAGCAGCTACGAGACGGAACTTAACTGCAAGCTCGTGGAAGCCTTCCTCGTCGGCGGTCTTTGCGAAGCCCTCGTACATATCCGTCCACTCGTAGTTCTCACCCTCTGCGGCAGCAGCAAGGTTCTCTGCGGTATCCCCAATGCCGTTAAGCTCCTTAAACCAAAGCTTTGCGTGCTCCTTCTCGTTGTCAGCCGTCTTTAAAAACAGCGCCGAAATCTGCTCAAAGCCTTCCTTCTTTGCCTTGGAAGCAAAGTAAGTATACTTATTTCTCGCCTCGGATTCGCCTGCAAATGCAGCCATAAGATTTTTTTCTGTTTGTGTACCCTCGTACTTGTTCTTTTTCATTTTATTCCTCCCCAAATTCCGCAATATACGGTAAATTTCTATAGTATTCGGCACAATCAAGGCCGTAACCTATAACAAAGTGATCGGGTATCGTAAAGAGCGCCGCGTCAGGCTTAAAATCAACCAAACGGCGCGAGGGCTTATCCAAAAGCGTAACTACTCTCAAGCTTACGGGATTACGCGCCTTAAGCATCTTAACGATATCGTTAAGAGTTCTGCCCGTATCAACGATGTCCTCTACTATCACGACGTGATATTTGCTTATATCCTTATCAATGTCCATAGTTATCTTAACTACTCCGGCGGATTCCGTACCGTCGTAATAGCTCTTGGCGCACATAAATCCAATCTCGCAGGGTACGTTTACAGCGCGGCAAACGTCCGCCATGAATACGAATGCACCCTTGAGTATGCTTACGAGCAATATCGGACGTCCGTCATAAATTTCATCTATGTCCTTGCCGAGCTTTGCAACAGCCTCTGCAATCTCCTCTTCGGTTATAAGAACTCTTTTTATCTTATTTTTAAACTCCTCAACAGAAATAGTTTCCTTCATTTTGACCTCCAAAATACGTCACTGAAAATATTTTATCACAATTAAAAGAATTTTTCAATATCTTTTTGTCATGTTTTGTAAAAACACGCTTTTGCCTCCCTCTCGGAACGGCAAAAGCGTTTTACTTTTTTAATTTTCTTCGGCTTTTGCTTCGCTCTGCAAATCTTGAGCTTCCTTGTAAGCCGCTGCTTCCTCAAGCGCAAGCTTGTTGAATCTTTTTATATGTTTTTTGTTTCCCACTTTTGCCAGCACTATAATCAAAGCCATAAACGCAATTAACGCTAAAGCAGGAATCATATCTAAAATTGCGCCATCTAAAAAGCTTGGCAAGAGCAAGTATCCCCCGGTAAGGGCAACAAGAACTACCTCTCCAACTATTATGACGATTATAGATTGAATAAAATCCCACACTGTACTTTTTGACATATACCAACTAATATACTGCGCATACTTTATTATTTGAGCTTCATCGTTTATTGGGTTGTTATTTATATCAAGAAACGTAACATTTTTACCTTTTAAAATTCTCGTCATGATAAGCGGCTCTATAATTCCGTCAATAGTTATGGAAAGAGGCAAGAAAACAGCAGCACTAACCAATAATCCAATCATTAGTGCTTGCATAACTTCGTAACCTTCAGACATCATAATCGAAATCAAGCCACAAAAAACGAGCAACTCCACTATCGTTAATTGTATATTTGCGAGCATACGAATTACTCGCCACGTTTTGTATCCGCCGTGGCTTTTCTTTATGCTGTCTACCGCATCAAAAATATTTGTTTTCTTCATCGTAAGGTCTTCCGCAACAACTTGTTCCATAAGCTACCTCTCTCTTTCATTAAAGACTTATTTCAGAAGCGACACTGCGTCGGTAATGTTCTTTTCAAGCGCCTCGCGTCCGTATTTGTCAACGTCGGTTTTGCTCTTTTCTCCGTGAGTCAGGCAGCCGGCGCCTCCGATACATCCGCCAACACACGCCATTCCCTCGATAAAGTTGCCGTCAAGAACACCCTTATTGAGCTTGAGCAACGCCATACGGCAAGCCTCTATTCCGTCGCACACCACAGGCTTTATCTCAAAATCAATATTCTGCTCCTTCATCGCCTGCGCCGCAGCGTCGGTAAGACCTCCGCTTCTTGCGAATATACGTCCGAAGTAAGACGCGTTATCAAGAGCGCTCTCCTCAAGAGCTGCAATATCTATATCGCGGCTGTCAAGAAGCGCCTGAAGCTCCTCAAAGGTAAGAACGGTGTCGACGTAAGGCTTAACCGATTCAAG
>JAZQTY010000217.1:0-6561 GCA_045631025.1 Eubacteriales bacterium | reverse complement strand
CCGACGGAGTCAAAAAGGGCTTTGACCTCGAAATGCTTGATGCGGTTTGCAACGCGGTAAGCGTTCCCGTTATTGCATCGGGCGGTGCGGGCTGTATTGAGGATTTTGTAACTCTCTTTAATACCTTACCCAAGGTTGACGCAGGACTTGCCGCGTCTATCTTCCACTTCGGTGAGGTGGATATTAAGGACTTAAAGCGAAAGCTTTACGAAAAAAATATAAACGTTAGATTGTAATTATTGTAATTGAGGTAAAAAATGATTTCTGTTGAACAGCTTAAATTTGATGAAAACGGTCTTATTCCCGCAGTCGTAGTTGACGCGATTTCAAAGAAGGTTCTGACCGTTGCTTATATGAACAAGGAAAGCCTTGAGATAAGCATGAACGAGGGCACTACCTGCTTCTGGTCGAGATCCAGAAAGTGCCTTTGGAGAAAGGGAGAAACGTCGGGAAATAAGCAGCACATCGTTTCTATCGTGACCGATTGCGACCGCGACGCGCTTACCGTTACCGTATATAAGGACGGTCCTGCGTGCCATCTCGGAACGGACTCCTGCTTTAACGAGGTCGTTTACGAGGGCGAGAACGAGGAGTTTTCTCTCGAGGCGCTTATGAAGGTCATTGAGGGCAGAAAGATAGAGAAGAAGGAAGGCTCTTATACCACCTATCTCTTCGAAAAGGGAATCGACAAGATTCTCAAAAAGGTGGGCGAGGAATGCACCGAGGTAATAATCGCGGGTAAGGCAAACGACAAGGCTGAAACCGTTTACGAGATCGCGGACCTCGTTTATCACGTAATGGTGCTTATGATCGAAATGGGCATTTCTCTTGACGACGTTAAAAACGAGCTTGCATCAAGACACGTTATCGACCATAAGGTAAAGCAGGAAAAGATGACTAAATAAGAGCCATGCTTTTTTGGACTTTAATGCTTCTTACAGCGGTGCTTTGTCCTCTGATGATGCTGGTGTTCGGCGCGGTTTATAAAAGACACGCGCCCCGAAAAATCAACCGCTTTTCGGGATACAGAACGGCAAGGTCTATGAAGAATATTGATACTTGGACTTTCGCGCATAAGTACATAGCAAGACTATGGCTTACGTGGGGAGCTGTTCTCATAGTGCCTTCGGTTATACCTATGCTTTTCGTCATAGGAAAGAGCGAGGTGATAATAAGCATCGTTGCATTGATCGTTTGTTTTATTGGGCTTTCGGTTATGATGGCGACTCTTATTCCTACCGAAATTGCTTTAAAAAAGAATTTTGATAAGGATGGAAACAGAATATGACGGCGTTTTTGACGACTCTTGTATTAGGTGTTTTGATTTGCGTTATAGGCATTATCAATATGACGGGAAATATATCCTCGCTTCATTCGTATCACAGAAAAAGAGTTGCCGAAGAAGACAGAAAGCCATTCGGGCGGCTCGTCGGGTTGGGAACGCTTATAATAGGTGCGTCGGTCATACTGTACGGTGTTCTTTTCCTCGTTTATGAAAAAACGCAGATAGATGCGCTTGTTGTTATCGGTACAGCAGAGCTGCTCGTTGGAATAGTCGCAGGACTTGTAATCAGCTTTTGGGCTATGATAAAGTATAATCACGGTATTTTTTGATAAAATAATATAAAGATAGGCGGATATTATATCCGCCTTTTTATATTTCTCAAATTTTTTGAAGTTTTTACATATTGTATTTTTTTAAAAAACGCAAATAATAATAACAGCAACTGCAAAAGGAGGTATTCCATGAAAAAAACTATTGCAATTGCTGTGTCTATGATTTTATTTTTGAGCTTTGCATTAACCGCTTTTGGTGAAGCAGGCGCTAAAAGCTGGTATTGCGTCAGAAATAAAGAGCATAGACAGCCGCTTGTTGGGGCTGATCTCTCGTTCGCAGAATCGCTCGGCGCGTATTATATTGACCACAATCATGGAGATAATGATACGGAAAAGGTTATTTACCTCACCTTCGACGCAGGATACGAGAACGGAAACGTTGAGAGGATACTCGACGTTATGAAGGATAAGAACGTCACAGGCGCGTTTTTCGTGCTTGAAAATCTTATCGTTAAGAACACCGAGCTCGTAGTGCGTATGGCAGACGAGGGACATCTGGTATGTAACCATACCGCCAAGCATCCCGACGTGACGAAGCTCGAAAGCTTTGAGGAATTCAAATCGGAGATAGAGTCACTCGAGAACGTCTACCGTGAGTACACGGGCAGAGAAATGAGCAAATATTTCAGACCCCCCGAGGGGCGCTTTAACGCGCGAAGCCTCGAATACGCGCGCGAGATGGGGTACAAAACTGTTTTCTGGAGCTTTGCGTATGAGGATTGGGATAACGGCAAGCAAATGGATAGAGAGGCTGCAAAGAAGAAAATCCTTGATAACATGCACAACGGCGCGGTGATACTGCTACACCCGACGTCGTCAACTAACGCCGCAGTACTCGGCGAGGTTATCGACGAGCTGAAGAGTCTTGGATATTCCTTCGGCTCTCTTGACGAGCTAACAAAATAAACAAAACGGTTGCACCCAAGGGGGGTGCAACCGTTTTGTTTTATTGTCAAACCTTTTCAGTTTTCTTAGCTTCGTTAAGAGCCTTTGCTTTTTCTCTTGCGCTGACCTTTTCCTCAGGCTTGATTTCACCCGCCTTGAGCAAGGAGATCTTAGTGAGCATGGGACCTACTATCTCATAGATCAGCACGGCGAAAAGCGTGATATTAGCAACTATCCTTCCAACATCGCCGAGTGCCTCTGCCTTGATTGCCATACCGAGCGCAACACCCGCTTGCGGTAAAAGAGTAATGCCGAGATATTTTACTATGTTAGGTTCACACTTTACAGCTTTTGCGCTGACAAACGCACCCGAGTACTTTCCAAGCGAGCGGAAAAGAATATAAACAACACCGACAAGTATGATAACGGGAGTCTTGAATACCGAGAAATCAAGCTCTGCGCCGCTTATTACGAAGAACAGAACGAACAGGGGAGCTGTCCACTTGTCTACTCTGTCCATAAGCTCCTCGGAAAAATCGCATTCGTTGCAGAAAACCGTTCCGAGCATCATGCAAACGAGAAGCGAGGAGAATGCAACGTGTACTCCAAATACCGTAAATTCGATCATAGAGAGTGCAACGGTTAAAAGCACGAAGGTTACGGACATTGCAATACGGCGCGTGTTCGAATGGAAGAATCTCTCGAAGAACGTAAAGAGCTGTCCCATAACGAAGCCGAGAAGCAAGGAGAGCACGACCTCAAGGATAGGCTCTACGATAATAGAGGTCAGGCTGGGCTCCTGTCCGGGGAGAAGCGCCTTTGCGACACCGAAGGAGATCGCGAAGAGCACAAGACCGACCGCGTCGTCAAGCGCAACGATGGGAAGAAGAATGTCGGTAAGGGGACCCTTTGCCTTATACTGACGAACGACCATGAGGGTTGCCGCGGGTGCCGTTGCGGAAGCAATCGCGCCAAGTATTATAGCGGCAGGCAAGGGGAACTTATCACCGAGAATAAAGTGAAGTCCGATGAGTGCGGCATCAACTATGAGAGTTGTAACGACCGCCTGGAAAATACCGATAACGGTTGCTTGCTTTCCTGTGCTTTTAAGTTGAGAAAGACGGAACTCGTTTCCGATCGAGAATGCTATAAAGCCGAGTGCTACGTCAGAGATCAACTTGAAGGCGGGCGCCTCTATGTTAGTAAAGCCAAGTCCCGGGACACCCCAAAGAACACCGAGCTTACCGAGAAGATACGGACCGATAAGAATACCTGCTACAAGATATGCGGTGACCGCAGGAAGCTTTAAAAGCTTTGCAACACGGGACAGCATAAGTCCGGCGAAAAGAGCGATTGATAATGTTAAAAGAATGTCCATCAAGAGCCTCCTAAACACAAAAATTTACCTTACAAATTATAGCACTTTTGTACCTTTATGTCAAGCCAATATTTTAATAATTTTGCACAATTTTAAAAATATTTTTTGTCTATAATCGTCAACAAAAGGACCGCGATAACCGTCGTTATTTAACGGTTATCGCGGTATGCTTTTTAATCTTGTCGATTATTTGTTTGCTCTTGCAATTTTAAGTATTTTTTTCATACGGCAGCGCTTAATAATTTTGGCGGTTATTAGCCATATGATCGCAAGCGCAATAATTGCAATAAGTATCCAATCGGAAAGCTCAAAGAAGCTATCTTGCTCCTCATCCATTCCCGTTTTGAATTCCTCCCACTTGGAATTGAGGTATTCCTTGGTGGATTTGTCAAGGTCCTTGTAGCAGTTGTCGTTATACTTCGCCGCAAAATCAAAATTCTCGGGGTAGAGAACCGCCATGCCCTCCTCGCCCATATAGTCGATATATTCTTCATTTTGAAGAACGAGGGAGTTTGGAGACGCGTAGCAGATGTATTCCGCGTTTGCCGTTGCCGCCTCCTTGCCGAGCATGAAGTTAATGTACGCCTCTGCAAGCTCCTTGTTTTGCGCGCAAGTGGGAATACACATAGCGTCAACGAAAAGGTTAGTATTTTGGGGGTAATAGAACTGAAGATCAACGTTATCCGCTTGATTTTCTACCATAGTAAGGTAGTCGCCCGCGTAATACGCACCGATTGCCGCCTCACCGGTTTCCATCATGTTAAATACCTCGTCCATAACGAGCTTTTTGAGATGCGGCTTTTGAAGCTTGAGCTCTGCAAGTCCCTCGTCCCACGCCGACGTGTCTGTCGTGTTTACGTCAAGACCGAGCTTGTAAAAGGCAGTTCCGAACGCGTCACGCGCGTTGTTGAACTGAACTATTTGTCCGGAGTACTTGGGATTCCACATAAGATCCCAGTCACCCGTGTCCTCCTCATCAACGCGGTTTGCGTCGTATATAACGCCTATCATTCCGTAGGTGTAGGGAACGGAGTATTTGTTTTCGGGATCGTAATAAAGTCCTCTGAAATCGTCCGAAATACACTCCTCGTAGTTGGGAATGTTATCAAAATTAAGCTCCTGTAAAAGATTTTCGCTCGCAAGACGCGCTATCATATAATCGGAGGGAACTATTACGTCGTAGCTTACGGCACCTGCCGAGAGCTTTGCGTACATATCCTCGTTAGAGGTGTACGTTACGTAATTTACCTTGACCTTCATTCCAAGCTCGTCACGGCAGTATTGCTCAAAGGCTTGATTTACGTCAAGTGAATCGTCAGAGCCATCAGAGATATATTCTCCCCAGTTGTAGACGTTGAGCGTTACCGTTTCACCCGTATAGACTCCGATAGAGACGCACAGACCGACGATAAGAGCAACGGCGCATACGAACGCGACTATCTTTCCTACGTTCCCAGAACGCTTATGCGAGGGGTGAGGATTGTTACTTACAACCTTGCTTGAGGAAAGCTTTTGCTTTTTACTCTTGTTTGCTTTAGCGATCGCTTGCTTGCGTTTCTTTTCAAGCTTGGCTTTCTTGGCTTCAAGCACCTCTGCGGAGGACTTTTCGCGATTGGTTATAAGCAACAGCACGAGAATAAGCACGAAAACGATAGTCGAAAGCGCGTAGATAGTAGGCTTTACCGACTTTTTCGTCATACTGTAAACGAGTATCGGAAGCGTCTGGAAATCCGTTCCGGAGGTGAAGTAGCTTATAACGAAATCGTCAAAGGAGAGCGTAAAGGACATGAGCATGCCCGTAATAACGCCGGGCATTATCGCGGGAAGCTGAACCTTGAAGAAGGACTGCATAGGCGTGCAGCCAAGATCGAGAGCAGCTTCGGGAAGCGACTTGTCCATCTGCTTGAATTTCGGTAACACGTTAAGTATAACGTAGGGCAAGCAAAATGTGATGTGGGCTATCAGCATAGTCCAGAAATTGAGCTTTGTCGTAAGCCCTAAAAGTCCGCCTACGAAAACGAACATGAACATCATGGAAATACCCGTAATAATTTCGGGATTCATGATCGGTATGTTGGTTACCGTCATTAACGACTGGCGGAAATGCTTTTGCTTCATGTGGTGAATACCGAACGCCGCGGCAGTTCCGAGAACGGTAGAAATAGCGGCTGACGTAACGGCAAGAATGAGAGAATTTTTCAGCGCATTGAGAATTTCGCTGTTGCTGAAAAGCTCTGCATACCACTTAAAGGAAAATCCGCTGAAAACGGCAGTGCTTTTTCCCTCGTTGAACGAGAAAAATATCATTACCGCAATAGGCGCAAACAGAAGAAAGAGTATAAGACCTATGTAAAATTTAGAAAACCTTTTCACAGTATCATACCTCCTCCCGAATCGTCGTCCGTGTAGTGGTTAACGATTGCAAGTCCTACTATAAGTATCATCATAAGAACAAATGACAAAGAAGCCGTCATGTTATAGTTTGATGAGGTATAGTGCTGTTCAATAACGTCACCGATAAGCAACGTGTCAACTCCGCCGAGCTTCTGGGAGATATAGAATGTGCTGATAGAGGGTACGAAAACCATCGTGACTCCCGAAATAACGCCCGAAACACTCAAGGGGAAAATAACCTTTCTGAGTATGGTGAAGCCGTTGCAGCCGAGGTCGGCGGCAGCCTC
>JAZQTY010000216.1:0-5681 GCA_045631025.1 Eubacteriales bacterium | reverse complement strand
TCTTTAAATTTCTGGTTAAGACCATAACTTGAATTGTACGAAATTGGCTCTGTTGTATAGTATAAAGTTGCGGAAATATTCGTTATGTCTTTAGGAACACTTACATTTATTTCATACGTTTTTCCTAGTTCTTTAGTTATTTCCTTATCGACCGAAAAAAACTTTTTTTCATCGACATAACCTCTGCATACCCAATCACCAAAGCGATAGATTTCAGGTTGTGAAGCCCCCGCTTCTTGGGAATGTGAAAGATCCGGTTTAATGAGAAGATATGCTTTTTCGTTGCTTTTCTTAAGCGTATTATACGCCAACATACTTGAAGAAATATCGGCAAACTTATCATTGGGGCTATTGATAATCAGCGTTGGTACCAAATTTTCCTCAAGCGTTTTGGTGTCCTGCCAAAGTTCGGAAGCAAACTCATCAAAATTAGGATTATACTCAATTGATGCAAAATTCGCAGAATTGTACTGACTACTTACAAAGTAGCTTAAATATACAGGAACACAAAAAGCAAACCGAGAATCATAACAGCACGCTACCGTAACCGCCAAGCCACCCCACGATATCCCCGTTATGCCGACCTTGTTTTCATCAACGGAGTCGAGTGAACGAAGAACCGTATTTGCAAATGCACAATCGGAAATAACGTAATACATCCATTGCTCGTTTATATTATTACGGGAAGTGGAAAAATTATCCTTTTCCTTATGACCTAACGGATCAGGCAGATTGGCAACAATACCACTTTGAGCGTAATACCCTTCCGTATCGAACGCAATTGCTGCATATCCGTGACGTACCGCTTGCAAACAGTATTTTGCGAAAGCATGTCCGCCACCACCGTGTGTACAAACGATTCCCTGAACTTTGTTATGATTCTCTGCGTCGTTTGGAACACCCATATATGCAAAAATTCGTTTTGCTCCCATTGTTTTAAGCTCGGATTCCGTATGCTCGGCGGGATTGTTATGCATAGGATAATAGATATGCACTCCCTTTATCACCGCTTCCGCTGCGTCGTCAGAATCGGGATATGCGTAAAATAGCTCTTCCACCCATATCGCTTTTTCCTCGTCGTCAAGAGGTGAAATATTCACGTCATTGCAAAACAAAACCTTATAATCCTTCGTATTCTCCGTCATATAGGCTTTAATATCATTTTTCAGAGATATCAAGAGCTTTTCATCCTCGGTAAGCTCACGCGTCGTATCAGAGACGGTTTCCGACATTGCAGCGTTATCCGTAGCCTCCGTCACGTTTGGCTCGGCTTTAGCGCAAGCTTGCAACAAAAGAGCAAAAGCCGTTAATATCGTTATCAAAACGCGCATTTTTTTCATAAGCGACTCCCTTCCATATTTTACTCATAAATTAAAGCAGGCTATTTCAATAATATTTCTCCGCAAATTCTATAAGTGGTGACAAGTCGTCAAGTCCGTGGGGATGGTGGTCGCAATTTACCTTTAATATCTCAATGAACGGAACATTGCTATTTCTGTATTTTTCCGCAAGTAGTCTTCCATTTTCAACGTAAGGCACGGTTTTATCACTGTCACCGCAAACGAGAATTGCGGGAATTCTCTCGGAAATTACGTTATCAACCTTATCTATGGGATGCTCGCGGAAATTCAGCAAATCAGATACAGTCTTCCCCGTCGCCTTTACGTATTCGTCGTAAAAACTCACCTCGGCTACTCCGAGTCCACAAGGACAACTTAAAAGATTGAGAACGGGTGCATCCAAATACATTGCTGCTACATATTGTGGATATTTTGCCGCAAGATACACGGATTGCATTCCTCCACAACTCATTCCTACGGTCATACATTTTTCATACAACCCGAATTCTTGGGATAGATATTTACAGAAATCGGCTTGGACATCAGTGTCCTCAGGTAAACACCAACGAGTTATATTGTCTATATGGGCGATGTAGTAACCGAGATTTAGCATCTCCAATTCAAAATCGGGGAATGCTCCAAAATACTCAGTCTTAAGCAACCATTTTTTGTCCGGATGAGGTTTTTGAGGACATACTAACTTTGCGTTTCTTCCTTTAAATTCAAATTCCAAAAGTTCAAAGCCATACCATTCTTTTTTTATATATTCCATATCTAAATATCCCATCTATTTCAAAGCAATTTCTCTATTGCTTCGGCATATATCTTACCAATGAAAACAGAACCGTTAGTATTGGGATGTACACCATCACCGGAATAGTATCGAGGCGCTGGCATTGTTTTCATTGCTTCGTCAAAATACTCGTTTAAAGGAACGTATATATCCGCATATTCATCAGCAAGTTTTTTTATCATAGGAAGAACCTTTTTTAAATCTTCTCTGATTTGATCTTTATCATGACAATCCAATAGATACGGTGATAATATCATTATTTTGGCGTTTGTTTTGTCACGGAGTTCCTTTAGTATACATCGATAATTCAATTCTATTTGCTCATCATATGTGGCTACCATATCAAATGCATATCTGTGCCAAATATCATTTATTCCTATTAAAATGGAAACAATATCCGGTTGAATTTCTATAGCATCCTGACGCAATCTGTCAAACAGCTGCCCCGTACGATTTCCGCTTATACCTAAATTTACAAACTCTATGTCCATATCAGGATGAGCTTGATTTATAAATTCAGCAGCATACTTGGGGTAGCCACGACCAAGATCGTGATAATTTCTTCTGTCTCTTTCTGCATCAGTTATACTATCACCTTGAAATAATATTTTCATAATTAACCTCCTTTAAACCGATAAAAGCACGACCGATACCGCCCCAATAGCAATACCCAGCCATTGCCACCAACGCATCTTTTCTTTAAATACAACTAACGAAAATACTGTCACAACAGCAAGTCCGCCAACACCGATAACGGGATATATAAGACTTGGGGACAGGTCGGTCACAGCCATAAGCATAACAAATACGTTCAATGCCACGTTGCAGATTCCCGCGCATACGGGACCCCACCAAGAGGTTTTAAGCATAATCTTTGAGTCGCGCTTATCACTTCTTAAATAAAGTATTACATATGCAATAGCGCACGCACCCGTAGCAAAGAGCATAAGCATATTTCCGTGCTGTCCGTTATATTTTACCTGTTGCGTTCTCTGTACTATTGAGCAGCCCGCGTTTCCGAAAAAGGCGAGAGACACGTAGATGAGCCACTTTAAGGAAAAGCCTTTTTTGTCCTTTTCCTTGGAATAGAGGCACAGGACTATGGACACGACTACAAGAACAAGTCCTACGATGACGTTCAAAGAAATATCCGCATCCCAGAATATAAAGCCCCATACGGTAGTCACGATCAACGACAGATTTATAAGCAGAGATGTTATGGCTGTCGGGCCGTATTTGAGGGCGTTGATAATTCCGACTTTACAGGTCAGATAGCATATCGCAAACAACGCGGAATAAACAAGGACACCTGCATCAAAGGAAATATCCGTGGCGTAAAGTATGCCCCAACCGAGGAACACACTTATCATTAGTAAAAAGTTATAAAAGGTACTTGTATCTCTTCGTCCATCATTTTGCCTGTTGAATAGCTTTCCGAACACGCTTGTGGACGCCGACATAAATACCGATAATGTTAAATATAAATAAGGCATCGTTTATCTCCCTATACCAAGTAGATTATTTCATAAGATTTATGGTTACTATCTCAAAATTAGATGTAGGAATGGTTACTTCTCCATTATTTACAACAAGCTCACGCAGTTTATTCTCCATAAGGTCGCAAAGATATGCCTTTGTGTATGTGCTTGGAACTGTCAGTGTCACATTTGCTTTGCAATCGTAAGCATCGTAGAATCTGACTATAAGGCTATCGTCATTCTCAGCTTTCTTTACGGCGGTAATTACTGCGTTGGGTTTATCAACCGAAACGAAGGAATAAGTTTCGGCAAGATCGCCCTTGTTGGCGGTAATTGTCTTTTCGTAAAGAGGTTGATTAAGAACGTAGCTTTCTTCAATTACGCCGCCTTTTCTGAAATCGTCAATGTGGGGCATAAGAGAATACGTAAAGTTCTGCTTGCCTTGATCTGCCTCAGGATTGGGGAAAGTAGAACTCTTTGTAAGTGTAATACTCAACTTGCTTCCCTCGACTGAGTGACCGTACTTGCTGTCGTTGAGCATAGCAACTCCGTATCCGTTCTCGGATACGTCTACCCACTTATGAGCGTAGGTCTCAAACTTCGCCTTATCCCAGCTGGTATTCTCGTGTGTGGGGCGTGTAACGTGACCGTACTGAACATCAAAGGTTGCGTTCATCGTATGTACGTCAAGCGGGAAATACGCCTTTAGTACCTGATGGCGGTCGTGCCAATCAAGGTCGGTTGCAAAGTCAATACGACTGCTCTCGGAGTAAAGCCACAGGTTCTGCTTTATTGTGGAGTTCATATATGTATGCTCTATGACAAATCCCGCTCTTGTTCCGTCGGTTATGGGAGTGATAGTTGCATTACCGTTAAGCTCATAACCTTTGAGCTTATAATAATCTTCAAGCTCCCATGCGTCATATTTAGTAGGATAGTCCTCAAAAGCAACGAGCACGTTACCCTTTTCGTTGAGAACTTCTCTATCTACTCTCTTATCGTAAAGCCTTATTATCTGTCCCTGCTCGTTGAGAGTAAGGACATAGTATTCGTTCTCTGCAGTAAGACCGTCTATCTTTACCTTGCTTTGAACTTTGGTATTCTTAATTACTGTCCAACCGAACGAGGATACTGTCTCATTCGTTTCTGTGTAGCCATTCTGTGTAATAACTGCACGTCTTGCAAATCCTGTGGGGTTATACACAAGAACACCGCCGTCGGTATTGATACGGCTTACAATGTTGTTCAGCTTTTCGTCAATTACTTTGTTTCCGTACTCCGCTATCTCCGCATAGTCCATGTCAGTTCCGTCATAGACCTCTTTTATGGACGAGCCGGGGAGAATGTCGTGGAATTGGTTATGAAGAACCTTTCTCCAATTCTCCGTAAGTCCGTCTGCGTCGTAGCTACCGCCAAAGGTCAAATCGGTTGCCGAAAGCGCCTCCGCGTTGCCAAGCAGGAATTCGGAGTATCTGTTAGACTTCTTTACCTTACTTATCGAGGTATACGTTCCTCTATGATATTCAAGGTAAAGCTCTCCAACCCATTTGGGAGTTCGGTCTGTTCTTTTACAGGTATCATCAAATTCGCGCTTAACCTTGTGAAGATACGGAACCAACGTATCAATTTCAGTAACAGGAAGAGATGGAATTCCTCTTGCCAATCTTCTTTGATGCTCAAGCATCTCCTTGGTAGGACCTCCGCCGCCATCACCGTATCCAAAGGTCATAAATATACGATTAGTGTATTCCTTCTGCTGAAATCTGTCCCAAGCACCTTTGACATAGCTGGTATTGAGTTGCGCGTTGTAAATCGTGCCATTCCTGATGTCATTTCCGTTGCTGCGGCCGGAGAATTTCTGGGCTGTCCAGAAAGAAGTAAATATCTCTGTACCGTCAATACCTTCCCAGTAGAACATATCCAGCGGCATGGTATTGGTATCGTTCCAGCTGATCTTGGAAGTTACGAAGTACTCCACGCCGCTCTTTTTTAAGATCTGGGGCAAAGCCGCACTGTAACCAAAAACATCGGGCAGAAACAAAATCTTGCTGTCGATACCAAACTCCTCCC
>JAZQTY010000215.1:0-5878 GCA_045631025.1 Eubacteriales bacterium | reverse complement strand
GTTTGGATAGAACCCAACGGAGTCATTATCGACTCGTCTTTTTGGGATAGAAAAAGTCTTGTTGGCATTTCGGGTGACTTATATATATTTGAAGACAGCGTAAACAAAACTCTTGGCGGTCAGTATGCAGTATTGTACGATGAACAAAGGAATCATTTGCGGACGGATTATGGTGTTTCAACATATGTGAACGACAAACTTGTTTTTACTACAAAAGACAGTATATATACTTTCAAAATAATCAGGATTGATTAAACCATGATTGAGTAAATGGAGAGTTAAATGGCGTAAATATTTGAAATATTAATGATAATAAGCTTTGGCGTAGCATGGCCAATGAATGTTATAAAATCATTCAAGGCAAGAACAACAAAAGGAAAAAGCTTGACGTTTTTATTAGAAAATGAAAGGAGTACATTGTGAAAAAGTTTTTTTCGCTTTTAGCAATAATTATTACGGTGATGATGGTTTTACCTGCTTGCAATACGAGCTTAACAAACGCTACGGATGTAACGAATGAGGTTGAGGACACATTAAATATATCTGCGGTTCCAGATACGTCCGAAGAAAGCATTCTACAAACGCCTACCGAGCCTGTCGCTCAGCCGATAATTCCTACATACAAAGAATCAATAAAGATACTTGCAATAGGTAACAGCTTTAGCGTAGACGCCATGGAGCATCTTGCGATCATTCTTAACGATGCGGGAGTTAAAGAGATAGTTCTTGGCAACTTATATATTGGCGGATGTTCGATTTCTACACATTCAAGCCACATAGAAACCGATACTGCCGACTACACGTTTTATGTAAACAAGGGAAAAGGATGGGTAAGCGGCAAAAATCAAAAATTGAATACGGGAATTCTTTATGAAGATTGGGATATTATTACTATTCAGCAGGTGAGTCAGGATAGCGGTAAGGCAGAGACATTAGGAGAATTACAAAGACTAATCGATTACGTGAAAGCAACCGCTACCAACAAAAACGTTAAGCTTTTGTGGCATATGACGTGGGCATATCAAAACGATTATTCAAACAACAATAAATTTGGTGCATATAACAATGACCAGCTGACTATGTACAATGCCATAACAAACGTTGTCAAAACTAAAATAAACACCAATAATTCAATTGACGGATTTATTCCAAGCGGTACGGCTATTCAAAATCTCCGCTCTTCATACCTTGGTGACACTTTGACTCGAGACGGCTTTCATCTCACTTACGATATTGGCAGATATACGGCAGCTCTTATGTGGTTTAAGGAGCTGACGGGAGAGTCGCTTTCGGAGATTACCGCAGTCCCTGCGGAATATCCTAACGTATCATTGTATCTCCCCGTTATCAAGGAAGCCGTTGATAACGCTTATGCAAACAAGCTGGAGATAACGCAATCGGATTATAAAGAAGACGCGGAGGCTTACGTTGATCTGACGGCTATGACGGATTACGATAAAGCTCATTTGCAAAGTCTCAAGCTGGATCCCAACAACTACAGAGTGCTTGATTTGCAGCTTACAATGAAAGCATACTATTATTCAACAAGCCAAAAATATCCCGTAGCAGAGCTGATAAAAAATGAAAGCAATAGCAAAGAATTTATGGCTACGGCTATATTTACATCAGAAACACTTCCTGCGGGATCGGTAATAAATATTGCCAGCGGATACAAATATCGTATCGAAGGTTGGCAAAGTATGAATGAGTATAACTCGGAGTCGCGTATGGATGCGGCTGCCATTGATTTTACTTTGAGCTCGTCCATATATGACAAATATAGTTATATAGCCTTTAACATATCAAGGACATCGGGGGGCGCGGTCTCTGATTCGGATGTAATGGCGCTCAGAATTTACGTTCCAATTAAGTGATGCGATTTTTGATATTCGATAGAAAGGGATTAGTACTATGAAAAAAATGTTAATTGTATCAGTAATTCTTAGTGTGCTTACCGGTTGCCTTGCGGCTTGCGCCGGCACACCCGATACCACGAAAAGCATAACCACTAACGATACCGAAAAAGACGATGGGGTTACAACGTCCGAAGTGATAACCGAAGCGACGTCCGAAACGACACCCGAAACCGATGAAGCCACGACAACTCCGGTAACCAATTCGCTTAGTGGCAAAAAATTTCTTTTCCTCGGCTCATCCGTTACATACGGCTCTGCTTCGGGTGGATATTCAATGGCCGATCATCTTAGCGCGACCGAAAACTGTTACGTAATAAAGGAAGCTGTTTCGGGAACTACTCTTGTTGACAGTGGCGAAAATTCATATGTTCAGCGCCTTTTCAAGTCGACGAAGAAGTATAAGAACACAAAATTTGATCACGTGATAGTTCAGCTTTCCACAAACGACGCGAGCAAGGGGAAGCCGCTTGGGAAAGTAGGCAGCTCCTTTGAAATTAACGATTTTGATACTACCACGGTCGCGGGTGCTATAGAGTACATTATTGCATTATCAAAAGATACGTGGAATTGCGACGTATCCTTCTACACCGGAACTAAGTACGAAAACAAAAATTACGAAATGATGGTAGAGCTACTTCTTGAAATTCAGGAAAAATGGGATATCGGCGTAATTGATCTTTACAATGACCCCGAAATGAATGATGTTTCATCATCGGATTATGAACGCTATATGGATGATCCAAGACATCCTACACGTGTTGGTTACGAGGAATGGTGGACTCCGAAATTTAAGGAACATCTTGAGAAATACTAATAATCGAGAAAAGTAAAAACATTGTAATATGAAACGTAAGGAAATATTATGCTTATGAAAAAATTTTTATGCATACTTTTATCTGTTGTGACGATAGTTCTTTGTTCTTGTTCTGCCGGAAATGAATCGGAAACGGAAGAAACAACCGAATATTTGGAAAGTAAAACTGAGGTAGAAACTACTGTTCTCGATACATATCAGGATTTTCTTGATGAAATAACGTATTTGAATTTTGAATTGGGGAACCAGGATTCTCCCACGTTTGTAGGGCGTTGGTTTGAGAAAAAGATAAACGACGTTTCTCATATGGTTACCTTAAATGCCGGAAGTGCTTTATACTTTATGATAGATGGAGCAAAGTCGGTTAACGTAATATTTACAAACATCTGCAAAAATGAAGAGCCGTATTTCTCGTATTCCATTGATGGAGCAGTGCCTGTAAGACAGCGAGTGACCGAGCCTTCAGTGGTGCTCCCCGACGATAAGATGCATACGGTTATTATCTACACGGACGGCATTGATGAAAACGCCGGAAATAAGTGGGCGCACGAGATTGGCTTCGCATTTAAAAAGATTTCTGTTGAAACGGGAAGTGTATACGGCATCAAACCCAAAAACAAGGTTATTGCATACTATGGCGACAGTATAACCGAGGGCGTAAATGCGCTTTCAAAAGGAACAAACGCTGAGTCTAACAGCAGCACAAACGCATATTCTTATTTCTGCTCTCAGGAGCTTGGTGCAGTTACTCATAACGTAGGATACGGAGGCTCCGGCGTAACAAAGCCGGGATCGTTTCATACGTTTATAAATGCCGTTCAGTATCTAAGCAAAGGCCGAAAGGTGGACAAAAGCTTTAAGCCGGATGTGATCGTGATAAATCACGGTACAAACGACAACGTGGCAGATAACGATGCGGTGTTTATCAATGAGCTTAAAGAGGCGTTGGAGTGTATTGTTGAGAAATATCCCGATACGCCTATATTCTATATGATTCCGTTTAGTCAGCGCTCGGCGGGCGCAATACAAAACACGATAAACACCTATTTTGCGGATGCTGATATTACCGTGATCGAAACTGCTTCTTGGGGAATTACAAAAGACATTGGTCCTGAATTTCTCACTGACACACTCCACCCTAATGCATCTGGAGCAAAGATGGCAGGAGTCAAGCTTGCCGCGGCTATTGAATCAAAGCTTGGCAAAGATTTCTTTAAGGTGAGCTGATTTTATCCGATAATGGAGTATGACATGAAAAGATTTTTAATTATTGCATTGGCTTTTGTATGTTGCTTGGGATTATTTTCGTCATGTGCAACGAAGCAGGAAAGCCCGGAAGCTACGGAAAACACGGAAATCACAGAAACAACAGAAAATGTTGAGGCTATTGTTGACAGTGGGGAAAACGGTGATATAGAAGAGTATATAGCTAAATATATTGATCTGTTTTTTACTGAATTGGACACTATAGGTTCAAAGAAAAGCGCTAAAGGAAATTACGTAGAGGGAGCGTCAGTTGAGTACGCAAGATGGGTATCTACAAAATTTGTAGACGTTTCCGAATACTATGCATTAAAATACGAGTTGGCGGCTCACAATTATCTCATGTCGATATCGTTTTTTGACGCCGAGCACAAATATATCAGCGGAGTGGGAACTGAATCGTTTGTGGGAACAGCTACGGTCGCAACAGGTTATACGTTGATTCCGGAAAATGCAAAATATGCAAGATTTACCGATTTTCAAGGAGTCGTTGGCGGTACAAATCCAATTGATTCTATGTTTGTAAAGGCGTACGGCAATAAAACGTCGTATGAGACGGACCGCGCTCTCGAAAAATACGCAGATCTTAAGATCGCATGTATAGGTGACAGTCTTACCGAGGGAGATTACGGTAGCGGACAGAAGGGTGTAGCTAATAAACAGCTTTTAAACTACCCTTACTATCTTGCAAAAAGCCTTGGCTGTCAAACGATAAACTACGGACTTTGCGGAAAGAATGCAAAAAATTATTACACCGATTACTATACTAAAGCAGATATATCTGATTGTGATATTATTCTCGTTATGCTCGGTACAAACAAAGGTCTTGACGGAGAATATGGAAAATACTACGGTAAGCTTATCGAGGCTATACAAAAGGATATGAAGAAGGATGCCATCATCGTTCTTATTACTCCGCCAAGCGCAACGACCGATACTTCAAAGGTAAATTGCGGATACTCGGTCAACGTGACTAGCTCATACACATTTGTTACGAGCTATGCAAAGGAAAACAATATTAGGATGATAGATGCGTATACGAATAGCCCCATTCAGCCTGATATGGAAACCTTTTACCAACCTAACGACGGTCTACATATGGCTCGTGAGGGGTATAAGGCATTTGCCGAATTTATAGCTGAAGAATTGGTAAAATTTCTTGACGAGTATTAATGTATATTTATAATAAGATTTATGAGTAGTAATACGCTTGACATATACAGTCACGTAACGGATGATATGCAAAGGAAAGCAGCGGAAAAGATAGAGAACAAGATAGGGCGAAAAGAGCCTTTTCCTGCCCATTTGAGAAAATACGAGGAAGCACCCAAGAAAGAGCCTAAACCGCCTCAGAGAGAGAATTTCGAGCCTTACAAGGGCAAAATACGGCGAAGCGGATCGGGTGGACTGTATCAGGTCAACGAAAATCTATGGGAAGGCAACTATTCGCCTACCCACGCTGACGGCAAACGGCACAAGCACAACGTGTACGCCAAGACACGAGAGGAATGTGAGGAAAAGCTCGCCGAGCTTATCAAAACCATGAAAGCCGAAATCGCTGAGATGAAAAAGACAGCAAAGAACGCATAAGGAAAGAGGGGCGACCACGAATGGTCGCCCCTCAAAATTTGCATCGGAGGAAGCAAAGAAAAGCCAAATCGGTTGAAAAGTTCATAGAAATATGATATAATAAACTCATCGATAAATAAGAATTTGTAGGTGTGAATGATGAAAACTTTACAGAGATAATATTTATTTTATCTAAGACTCTTTCGCATAGATATAAACCCTATTAAGACTGTCCACACATAAGCACATGTTTTAGGCATCATTAAGAATCCAATTGCAGGCACTGAATCTGCCCATAAAACAACAGGAATATAAA
>JAZQTY010000214.1:0-2410 GCA_045631025.1 Eubacteriales bacterium | reverse complement strand
GACTTCTTTATCTATTCTGTCGGCGTTACACGGCGTTACAGTAACGTTACCTGTAACGTTACATTCTGCAAGGAGCTTTTGTTTCTCTCTGTGCTTTGCAACGCGTTCGCGTGTTTTTTCTCGCGCCAACTCGAATTTGTCAAGCGATTGGTGTTTCTCCCAATTTGGAATAGTTATCACTCCGTCGATAATCTCAATCATTCCAAACTGTTTGAATGTCTGCAAAGCCAATGTAACCGTTGACTCTTTCATACGGAATATAGTCGCCAACATATTGTCCGTATAGGGCACGCGCCCCAACATAAAGACACCGCTATTATTCTGCTTTCCTGCAAGGCATAGGAGCTTAAACCATACCGTAATAATCGCGTAGCTATCAGGCAAGCTCTCTATTAGTAGTATCTTTTCGTCGTCGAATATGTCCGTAGTAATCTTTATCCACTTAACGTCAGCCATTTTCGGTTACTCTCCGTCGGATAAAATAACGGTTATAACGGACAGTTTCACCGCTTGCGTTCACGTTGCTTTCCTCAAACGTTTCTATATCGTAACCACCGCTTGCGCGAAGCTCGCTGATCCTCTTTGTAGGAGAGTTGATATTCAGCTTTTCAAACGCATCACGGACAGTAATAGAGCCGTACTTTTCGCAGAACGCGAGGATCTTGCTTTTTTGTGTTGCTTTATCCATTGTTATTCTCCTTTTCTATGTATTTCTTTTTGAGTGCATTGAGGGCAAACTTAAGCAATTCAATTCCTGCCTCATACACCTTGTTCTGTTGCCGAAGCTCTCGATTTGCCTCTATAAGAGCCGCATTTTGAACTGAAACGATAGAAAGCTCCGCCCTTGAAACAACATCGGCGTCGGGTGCTTCCTCTACGGTTGACAAAAATATGAATTTCGTTATTTCGGAAGCAGAGTCCATTTTCCACGGCATATTATTTATGTGTTCTATGAGCTTATCTGCATCAATATATCGTGCCATTTCATATCTCCTTTATTTTTATTTTGTGTACCCATAGCATCAGCTTGCGCTTAATGATATAGTCCTTGGTACGAAAGCCCTTGGTGTCCTCAACAACGAGCTTTCCATTCTCCTTGTAAACGAAATCGGCAACGTACTTAACCGCGTGTTCAATGACCTTGCCTTGTTTAACTCCGCCGCGAACGCCCACGGTATCGGGCTCACGTTGTGCCGGGATAAGCTCAAACTCGACTTGCCTTTTTAACTCCGTGATCGCCCCTGCCCGTAAGAGCAGGGACAATTCAAAAAATCTTCTGTATTCTTTTTGCGAGTCAAAGGTGTTTCCGTTTACAGTTATCTTTTTGCTATGATATTTATTCCTCGGTTTCATCTTCTACGCCCCCGCGTAATCTCGCGGTTATAATCGCGTCGAACACGTCAAGCGAGATATACGGACTTTCTCCGTCCTTTTCGGGATAAACCGCTTTTCTATGTACCGCTTCTCTCAAACGGTAAAGAGTATTGTTAACAACACCGTCGCGTAGGCAAAAGCCCTCGTCAAGTATTCTATCGGTAAGCTCCGTTTCGTCCTCTCCGAGAATATCCCATAGCTTCCTGACCGCGCTTGACACTTCCAAACGTGCATCATAGCCAACCGACTTTACGTATTCCAAGTGATCTAAAGCTCGTCCGTACTCGTCAACCTCGGTCCACTCCGACCAATCCTCGCCTACGTTCTTTCTCTTTGCTTTTATGTTATATCTGTTCATACCTGCTCCTTTTTCTCGCCGTAATTGCAGAAATCAAGCCCACCGCGCATATCACGGAAGAGAATGCAATCGTATATATCGACAAGCTCTTTACTCTCGCGCGAATACTTACAATCCTTACACCTTACGACCTTTACCATATCGGACTTGTCCTCAAAGCCGTTAGCGCATTCCTCTACGCTCATATCGGTTTCCTCGGTAATGTGATAACCGCATACTCCGTAATGGATACAATCTTTACATTCTTTCATAGCTACCCCCTATCAGAACGGAAGATTATCATCTTCACCCAAGGGCTCATAATTCGGCTCTACGGGAACGTCCGCAGCCGTCGGGCCCGCGCTCTCACTCTTGCTATCTACAAACATAGCTTCGTCAACAACAACCTCGGTTTCATACCGCTTGTTGCCGTTCTTATCTTCCCACTCTCTCTTTTGGAGATTACCGACTATGCAAAGGGAAGAACCCTTTTTGAAATAACGTGCGAGAAATTCCGCCGTTGTTCTCCACGCCTGACAAGAGATAAAATCCGTTTTCGGCTCTTGATCCTTGCCAACCTTGCGATTTACCGCAAGAGAGAACGAGCATACCGAAACTCCGCTCGGAGTGGTTTTAAGCTCAATATCTGCCGTAAGTCTACCGCCCAAAATTACCTTGTTGAAATTAAAATTTGCCATT